>NZ_FOUU01000005.1 GCF_900114975.1 Thermodesulforhabdus norvegica | reverse complement strand
TCACCGGTCTTTTCCCTGTGGCGCTTGAGCTCCTTCTGGTAGACCGCCTCCATGGATTTCGGATTGACCTTGAGGGCCTGTGTGCCGAACTCAATGAAGGTATCGATCCATTGCTGGATCTCGCTCTGCTTCAGATCGTGCTCGCGCGCCACGTCCACGATGGTCTTGTGACCCCTGAGAATCTCCAGCACGATCTCCCTTTTACGATTGGCTGTCCATCATCTTTGGATACGAAACGGCTTGACGACTTTCCCTTCCATCACGCTCCCCCTTTCCAGGACCAGATTTACCTCTTGTTACTGGTCCAGTCCAGTTGGGGGTCACTATAGATAGTCCATAAAGGTGGTGAGATTATTAAAGCTTTCCTCCCACCTTTTAACCACCTCAGGATACATCTTCCCCATTTTTCCTTGAGCTCGATAAGGGTCTGTCTGGCTTTTTCCCGGTTTGATGCCCTGTAAATGGCCTTAAGAGATTCTGCCACCGCTTCCCTGTCTCTTTTTCTGACCTTTTTCAGAGACCCTTTCACGGCATGAAGCACACAAAGCTGGAATCTTGATCCAGGAAATTCCCTGAAAACAGCCTCTTCAAGTCCTCTCAGACCGTCAGCTATGAAAAGATCAACCCTTTTTTTAAGGCCCCTTGACTTGAAATGTGAGAGATGTGAGATGTGAGATGTGAGAGATGTGAGAGGAAAGCGACTCCCAACATCTCACGCCTCACATCTCACCTCTCACATATATGAGTTCACCAAATATTTCCTGCCAGTTTACGGCACTCTCACCCTCGGAACCAAAGAGCCAAAAACCCAAAACTTCTCTTGTCCCATCCCAATTAAGCCCAACAACCACATACACAGGCTCTTTTTCCACAGAGCCCCGCCTTACATTCAGAAAAGTGGCATCCACATACAGAGCAAAATATTCCTCCTTAACAGGACGGTTCCTCCATTTCTCCATCTCTTGAGCCGTTACATCTGTAAGACGGCTGATACTGGCAGGAGAATAGTAAGCGCCATATATTATCTCCATAAAACGGGAAATGTCTCTCACACTGCATCCAGATGCAAAGAGGCTCAAAATTACATCTCCGAGATCCATTGAAGCTCTCCTTCTCTCGGGAATTATCCGGGGCCTAAAATCTCCCTCTCTGACCCTGGGAACCTTAAGGTCATCAACGGCTCCAAATCGCGTTATGAGGCTTCTAGTATAGTATCCATTGCCCTTCGTCTCCGGATGCTCTTCAAGGTATATTCTCCTCTCTTCTAACGCCAAATTTTCTATAGTTTCTTTCACTACTCTCTTGACCTCTCTCTCTCTCTCAATAAGTTTAAGAATGTCATCGTGATTAAAAGTCATGGGGCTTTCCTCCTTTTTCTCTTAAGGGTTAACAATACTCACCGGGAGGAAAGCCTCTTTTTCCCCTCATGTCAACCGGACACAATTAATGAAACACTACCGGCGCTAAAAAATGGAAAACTTGAGCCAAATACATTCTTTTTCAAAAAGTTCAAAGGTATCTTTCCTACATGGGTTTGGGGCTTTTTTTCTCTCTTTATTAAGGGCTAGCAATATTCACCCGGAGGAAAATCCCCTCCTTCCGCTCGCGTTAACCGGAGACAATCAATGAAACACCAGCCTTGAGTGAGAGGGTGTTTAAACAGACAATGGCTGGTCGGGAAAAATCGTGTGGGAGAATATAAGCCTGTCATCATCTTTTGAATAAAAATCCTTTACGCATGCATCAAGTTTGTACCCATTTCGGAGATACAACCTCCTGGCACGGTGATAAACCGTCCTTGAGGAGGTTTCCACGAAGATTTTCTTTGCGCCTCTAAGCCTCATGTCTTCTTCGGCGGCTTTTAATAGGCATTTACCCACTCCCTTCTCCTGATATTGCTTATGCACCGCAATCCAGTTGAGATAGAATCTGTGATCCGTTCCCATAATGGGCCCGTAGCAGACATATCCTGCCACTTCTGTGTTCCAATAGGCGAAGATAAAGAAATATCCGGATTTTTCTGCTTTCTGGAGACACTCTTCAAGGAGTTCACAGGCAACCGCAACCTCCTCGTCGTTAAAAACCCCGGTGGATGAAGTAATTTCCTTTACCCTGTCAAGATCGGAGGGTTCCACGGTTTTTCTCAACCGGATGAGACCCTTCATTTTCTAGCGCCTCATCATACTATCAACTAAGATCGATTCAACGGCATCTTCAGGATCTATTCCTGCTTCTCCGAGTGCTGCCATGAAACCTGCATCAGGGGATAAGCAAGGATTGGCATTCACCTCGATGATCCAGGGTTGTCCTCTTTTATCCACCCTGAAGTCTATCCTGGCGTATCCACGGAGCTTAAGAATCTGCCAGCATAGAAGAGAGAGGTCTGTCAACCTTTCGGCCAGAACCGGTTCTCTCTGTTCGACGCCAAATTCCCGTATATTACGTTTATAGGACGGGGACTCGGGACACCATTTGGCCTCATAGTCGAGTATTTTGGGCTCCTCTTTCCCGAAATCTCTGAACAAGATCTCTGCGACGGGAAGAACTTTAACACATCCCCGCAGGGAAATAAGAGACACCTTAAATTCCCGTCCTTCTACGTACTCCTCGACGAAAAGCTCACCCTCGGAAAAACGACCGTTTACAGCCTTACCCGGATCACTCCAATCCAGGTCGGCCAAGTTGATAACGGAGCTGCTAGTAAGCCCGACCGATCCATCTTCCCATAGGGGTTTAATGATTGCCTTACGGGCTCCGTCGGAACTATCTGCTCGCTCCGAAGGCCATAAAGTCCTGGGAACGGGAAGCCCTTTTGAAGCCAACAGGGTTTTCGTTTCGCATTTGTTACTCGTTATGAAAATCGTTCGGGCACTGCTTCCGGTATAAGGAATTCCTTCCTGTTCGCAAAATTGAGCGGCCAGATAAGAGTATTTCCCAGATCCGTTAACGGTTTCCACAAGGTTGAAGATACAATCGGGTCTGGTTGAGCCGAGAAGTTCCTTCATATAAAATTGATCAGGGCGAAAGGGCCCTGTGGTTACACTGTGGCCTCTACTTGCCAGAAGATCAGCAACCCACCTGGCCTGAACCAGTGTATCCAATTCATCGGGCGGGGCATGATCGGATATGTCGGAGTGAAGCACCAGCACCCTCATGGGACATTCTTCCTTTCGTATCTTCTCAGAGCCTCCTGAACAATCATGCCGATAAGATCAACATACCCTATGCCAGCAAGCCGGCAGAGAATGGGGAGGTCTGAGTGTATGGGATGGAGGCCTGCAAGAGGGTTTACTTCCAGAAAATAGGGATGACCTTTTTCATCGGAGCGGATATCGACTCTACCTGCATCGCGACATCCCAGCGCCCGCCACGCCTCGAGGGCCAGATCCAGCGCAGCCATTGCTTCAGGATCAGACACAAGCCGGTAAATCACAAACTCCTGATAACGCTTCTTTACTTCATAGGAATAGACCTGTGCCTCTTCGGGTTTTGAAAAGGATATCTCCATTACTCCGATAGCATGAGCCCTTTTACCGGTTCCTACAATCCCCACAGTGAATTCACGACCGCTAAGATAGGACTCTACGAGCAGGGGTTGTTTATAAAAGTCCAGCAAAAACGAACACACCTCCTTAAGCTCCTCCATCCCCTTCACCACCGACCTGTCACTTATTCCTTTCCCCGTTCCCTCGGCTATCGGTTTGACGAAGACGGGAAAGTTTAAATTGCAGGAATTAAGGTCATCGAGATCGGTTAAAATAAAAAAGTCCGCGGTAGGTATGCCCTTTGCCAGCATTATTTGTTTGGCGTAACCTTTATGAAGTGTCAGGCAAAGGGTTACCGGATCTGAAAAGGTATAGGGAATTCGATAAGCCTCGAGTATTCCCGGTATCTGGGCTTCTCTGCCGGGCCCGTAAGCGCCTTCGGCTATGTTAAAAACCAGATCCCACCTATTTCCACGAGAAAGATGTTCTACGAGATTGGAAATACGGCCGATCCTTTCCACCTCGTAGCCCAAACCAATGAGGCTTTCTTCGATGGCCTGCACAGTCTCTTCGCTGTCGAATTCTGCCGCCTCTTCTTCAGTCCAGCCGTCCAGAATATACTCGGACTTCAGGTCGTAGGTTATCCCTATGCGCATCAGTTACTCCCTGAATGCTCCGGGATAACGAAATTCACGCCCCTCGTAGTTGACAACAACGAGATCATCGCCGTCTCTCGCCTTAACGTAATCGGGCAACAGGGGAATTTTGCCTCCGCCTCCCGGTGCATCTACCACATAGGTGGGAACGGCATAACCCGTCGTATGCCCTCGAAGACCCGAAATAATCTCAAGTCCTCTGGTGACGGTGGTACGGAAGTGAGATGAGCCGATGATGGGGTCACACTGGTAGAGATAATAAGGCCTGACTCTGATTCTTAGAAGCCCATGAACGAGGCTTCTCATTGTTTCAACACTATCGTTTATGCCCTTAAGGAGGACGGTCTGACTTCCCAGCGGGATCCCTGCATCTGTAAGACGTTCGCAGGCCTCAGCCACTTCCGGGGTTATTTCGTCAGGATGTGTGAAATGGATACTCATCCACAGAGGATGATATTTACGCAATAGCCTCGCGAGAGAGGCCGTTATTCTCTGGGGTAGGACGACGGGAACCTTGGTTCCAATCCGGATAATCTCAACATGGCGGATTCGCCTGAGCCGTGATAAGATCCAGTCCAGGATGTCGTCCGAGAGGGTTAAAGGGTCTCCACCGGACACGAGAACGTCCCTGATTCCGGGGTTCTTTTCGATATATTCAATAGCACCATCAAGGTAGCTTTTGCCAAAGTGCCCGATTGCGCTATGCCCCACCATCCGGGACCTTGTGCAGTATCTGCAATAGGTCGCACAGAACCCCGTTGCCAGAAAAAGAACCCTGTCAGGATAACGGTGAACTATTCCGGATACGGTCGATTGTTTATCCTCCGATAGAGGGTCCTCCGATTCCCCAGGAGATCGAAGGAATTCCTGCGGCAGAGGTATAACACATCGCCTCAAGGGATGATCCGGATCGGAGGGATGAACGAGGCTGGCATAGTAGGGAGTTACCGCAAAAGGAAGACTAAGCCCGTACTCCGTGAGAGCTCTCTGCTCGGCCTGAGTCAGCACGAAGCACCGCGCCGCACTCTTTAAAGATCTTATGCGATTTCTCACCTGCCATTTCCAGTCTTTCCACTCACGATGAGTAACATGGGGATAGAAACGTTTCCTGAAAAACTTTCTGTAATCCTGGGTGGAGTATTCAGGAGAACCGATCCTTACCAGATTTTCGCAGAACAACTTCTCAGGGCTTTCATCGCCTCCTTCAGACAGCCCGATGTCTGGAGGATCATCCGGAGGCTCATCTTCTCTTTCCGAGGTCTGTTTTGTGACAGACGCAGTAATCGATATCTTATTAGACATTCTCCTGATCATCCCGTTCTCCTATAAACAAGGTCGGGCACCGGTTTTAAACCTTTGCCCGACCTTGCATAAATTGTAGCTATCTAAACTCTCTTAAAAGTTACCCTATTCTACTTTATTTATTGAAGATACCTCAAGTACTTTAACACCGTCCTTCTCAGAGACACTACCCGTTACCTCTACCGTCTGGTCAACATAATCGGCAATATTTTCTCCTTCAAGAACGTACTCACCATCATCTGCAGTGAGCACAAAGCTATCACCCTTTGCACTCACCACACCCTTTACCGTTACTTCGTCAGCAAATACAAGACCTACATTTACCATCATGCATACTGCAAGAATAGCTAATACCAACCTCGCCTTAGACAACCTGCTCAGCATAACATCTCCCTCCTACTAATTTATTTGTTTTACATCTCCGACTACTACACCGTCGGCGCTTTTCATATAAATAACACGGAAGAAAAAGTCAATAGTTTCTATCACCAGGCAAACACAATTTTACAAAGTCAACCGGTTTCTCGAACATGGCAATACAACCACGAGCACGCCTATATATCGTGCCACCTAACTTTACACTTATTATGACGAATTAACATATATAATGACAGGTATCGTAAAGTATGAGACATTATCACCACAAAATACCTTCAGTTTAAAAGCATAAAGCATCGACAGTTCTGATTTAGTCATCCAGAAACTCAGGTGTATAATGGAAGTAATCTGAATGAATTAAAAAGTTATGTGGATTTATATTACTGGGACTATGAAAGTTCACTATCGTATATTCATTAAAATATGAAACTAACAGCACCTGGAAACACTGCATCGTACGATAAAAGCAGACAGGAGATCGCCGGACTCCGATTAAATCGCATTAAATTTCAGATATTAAGTGGGCAAAAAAGGATTGATTGGTTGGGGGCTAAATGGTTTGAGGCCGGGCAGGCAAATGATGTGGTGACATCACTCCACGTACCATGCAGAGCAGGCCCGGAACATTCAGGCCCGCTCTGCTTTTCGATGGGTTTTTCTAACGGTTATGGTTTATCGTGGTTCCCAGAAGGCTGAGGAATTTTGCAAGCCATTCGGGATGAGCCGGCCATGCCGGTGCGGTTACTATATTTCCATCGACGAAAGCTTTGTCCACGGGGACCTCAACGTAAGTTCCACCCGCCTCGGCCACATCCGGTCCTACTGCGGGATAAGCGGTACAGGCTCTTCCCTTCAGCACTCCCGCGGCGGTAAGTACCTGGATACCATGGCATATTGCCGCAATTGGCTTGTTGTTCTCGGCAAAGTGCCTGACGATCTCCAGTACCCGGGGGTTCAGCCTTATGTACTCGGGAGCTCTGCCTCCCGGGATCACAAGGCCGTCGTACTGGGCAGGATCGATCTCCTCAAAGGTAGCGTTGAGCGTAAAGTTATGCCCCGGTTTTTCGCTGTAAGTCTGGTCTCCTTCGAAATCATGCACGGCCGTTCTTACTTTGTCTCCCGCTTTCTTGCCGGGACATACGGCATGAACCGTGTAACCCACCATCATCAATGCCTGGAAGGGTACCATAGCCTCGTAGTCCTCAACGTAGTCGCCCACCAGCATTAATATTTTTCGTGCCATAGATCCCTCCTATTGTGCTTTATTCTCATCGAAGGTTTCGTGAGAAAGGAGGAGCTCCGTTCCCAGAGCAACCCCCACGTCAAGGGCACGTTCGTCGAAGTCGAAGAAGGGGGAATGCAGCGTTCTGCCCGGTTCTTCGCCCGGAAATCCACATCCCAGATACATAAGAAGGGAAGGCCACTTTTGAGAAAAGAAGGCAAAGTCTTCCGAACCCATCCTGGGGCGTTGTTCTATGAAGGCTTGAACTCCGAGAAGCTTACGGATTATTCTCTTCGCCCTTTTGACCAGCTTACCGCTGTTGACCATGACGGGATATCCGGGAAGGAAGACGACATCCACCTTGCATCTTGAAACCCCCGAAACTCCGGAGCAAAGGGAACTGATTCGCTCGTGTAAAGTTTCCAGGACATTCTGGTCAAAGGTGCGAATTGTTCCCCTGATGACGGCCTCAGAAGGCAGAACATTCGGGGCGCTGCCCGAGTGAAACGACCCGACCGAAATAACAGCCGCATCCAGAGGGCTAACCACCCTGGATACGAGCTGGTGAAGCTGACAGATCAGGTTGGAACCGGCGAGGATTACATCATCTGCTCCAACCGGATAAGCCCCGTGTCCTCCTCTTCCGCGTATCCGTATTTCGAAGGTTTCGGACGAAGCGTTACTGACCTCTGGAGCGATGCCGACAACGCCGAGAGGGACGGACGGGTCGAGGTGGAAGGCATAGACGCCTTCCACGGGTTCACCATCCCAGAGGCCGCTTGAAAGCATCTGACGGGCTCCGGCACCCCCTTCTTCGGCGGGCTGAAAGAAAAACAGAATCTTTCCCGATCCCTCTTTTATCCAGTTTCGCTCTACAAGATATCGAATAATTCCCAGCCCGATGGCCATGTGGCCATCGTGTCCACAGGCATGCATTATGCCGGGGTTTTGGGAGGCGTAGGGCACAGAATTTTTTTCTTCGATGGGCAGGGCATCCATATCGGCACGAAAGGCCCTTACCGGACCGTCCCTGCGGGCCTTGAGGACGGCCACAACCCCGGTTTCAGCCACCGGATGAAGATAGCTCACGCCGAGTTCATCCAGTACGGCCCTGATCTTTTCGGAGGTCCTGTATTCCTGATATGCCAGTTCCGGGTAAGAATGAAAGTCCCTTCTTAAATCGACGAGCCACTTATGCCAGGGCAATACAATCACGGGTCGACCTCTTGCAGGCGGAAGGAGGTTTTCTGGAAAAGGGGGCGTCGAGCCCCCCTATCCTTACACGGGAATATTACCATGCTTTTTGGGCGGCAGGGCAACCCGTTTCGTTCTGAGCAACTCAAAGGCCTCAATTAGCCTCGGCCGTGTTTCTCTTGGCAAAATAACACCGTCAATGTAGCCTCGAGAAGCTGCGATATAGGGGTTGTAAAGGAGTTTTCTGTATTCCTCTATCTTTTCCTTTCGCTTGGCTTCGGGATCCGGCGCAGATTGGATTTCCTTACGGAAGATTATGTTTGCCGCACCTTCGGCACCCATAACGGCAATCTCGGCGGTCGGCCAGGCCAGCACTATGTCGGCACCGAGATCTCTGGAACACATTGCGAGGTACGATCCGCCGTAGTCTTTCCTTATAATGAGGGTTACCTTGGGCACCGTTGCTTCCGAATAACACCACAAAAGCTTTGCGCCATGCCTTATGATTCCACCCCATTCCTGCTGTTTACCCGGAAGGTAACCCGGTACATCGGCGAGGGTCAGCAAAGGGATATTAAAGGCGTCGCAAAACCTGATAAATCTCGTGGCCTTGTCGGAAGAGTCAATATCCAGGCATCCGGCAAGAACTTTGGGCTGGTTTGCAATAATGCCTATTGGATAACCGTTCAACCGGGCAAATCCGACGATTATGTTTTGAGCGTAATATTCGTGAACTTCGAAGAATTCACCGTCGTCCACTATTTCCCGGATGACATCCTTCATGTCGTAAGCACCCATGGGATTGTCGGGAATTATCGAATCCAGAAGGGGGCTTACTCTTGTGGGATCGTCTTTTGGCGGCACATAGGGCGGGTCTTCCATATTGTTATCGGGCAGATAGCTCAAAAGCTTTTTTATCATGTCGATTGCGTGTTTGTCATTTTCACAGGCAAAATGGGCAACACCGCTTTTTGAGCAGTGAGCCATCGCCCCGCCCAGCTCTTCCTGAGTAATTACCTCACCCAGAACGGACTTTATGACATCGGGTCCCGTAATGAACATATAGCTGGTATTCTTGACCATGAAAACGAAATCGGTCATGGCGGGAGAATAGACGGCACCTCCGGCGCAGGGGCCCATTATGGCCGAAATTTGGGGAATTACCCCTGAGGCGATGGCATTTCGGTAGAAAATCTGGCCGTATCCGGAAAGGGCATCTACGCCTTCCTGAATACGGGCGCCTCCCGAATCGTTAAACCCCACAATAGGCTTTCCCGTCTTCAGTGCCAGGTCCATAACCTTACAGATTTTCTTGGCATGCATTTCCCCCAGCGTCCCCGCCCGGGCGGTAAAATCCTGAGAAAAGGCAAAGACTTCTCTCCCGTTGACCTTGCCGTATCCCGTAATGACGCCGTCGGCCGGGATGTCCATTTTGTCCAGTCCGAAAAGAGTGCCTCTGTGCTTCACGAATATATCAAGCTCCCGGAAGGTTCCGGGGTCGAAAAAGTATTCGATTCTCTCTCTGGCCGTAAGCTTACCTTTGGCATGTTGCTTCTCTACCGCTTCAGGCCCGCCCATTTCCTTGATCTTTGCTTCCCGTTCCAGCAATTCCCTGATCTTTTCTGCTACTGTTGTCATATCCGATCTCCCTCAGTTACAAATGCCCTTCCTAGAATTCAGGTTAGACGATCTATAGTCCATTCACGGTAAACATTGTTTGAACATTCTATAGCCAATCTCCAGGGTGTCAAGCAAGATGGAAAGAAGCGGTGGGGAAGGCAATAAACACTGCGAGGGATTCCCCGAAAACCTCCGGGGAAATCCCTCCGGTTCGGAATTCAGGATACCAGCATTCCAAAGATCATACCGGCCAGGGTTGACATCACGACCACGAGGGATACGTAAGCCAGCGTCTTTTTCGTTCCCAGAACACTTCTTATGACCAGCATATTGGGCAGGCTCAGAGCAGGTCCTGCGAGAAGCAGGGCAAGGGCGGGCCCTTTACCCATGCCCGAGCCTAAAAGCCCCTGAAGAATGGGCACTTCTGTCAGGGTGGCGAAATACATAAAGGCGCCGATGACGGAAGCAAAAAGATTGGCGATCAGAGAATTTCCTCCGACCAGGCTTTCCACCCACCGAGACGGGATGAGCCCTTCATGGCCGGGGCGTCCCAGAAGAAGTCCCGCAACAAGCACCCCGCCGAGAAGCAAGGGCATAATCTGTCTGGTAAAGTCCCAGGTGGACAGAAACCATGACTCGGTCTCACCCCTGGTGGTCACGAGGCATAAGGTGTGGCAGATTATGCCGGCAGAAAAGGCCACAAGGGGTTCGTGGGGGAAGAGGAAGGCAAAAAGGGCGACGATCACGGCAGAGATGAGAATTTTGTTTGCCCTTACGTTGAACCACGCAACGAGAAGTAAGCCGTGGAAGAGAGCAAACACTCCGGTAACCCACCATTTAATCTGATAAACGGCATTCCAGAATCCTGCCGGACTCGCGGGCTTGCCCCAGGTAGCGAAGATCAGCACACCCACCATGCTGGCAAAGAAGGTAGCGTTTTGCCATAGAGGCCTTTCGACCTCGGGCTCGGGCATGTGTAGTGCCGCAGCAGCCTTTTCCTGTTCCTCTTTATAGAAGAGAAAGTGCATGATGAGTCCGATCGGGATGCTGAAGGCTACGGCACCTATAGCCCGCGCAATTCCGAGCTGTAATCCCAGAATTCTTGCCGTAAGAACTATGGCCAGAACGTTTATTGCGGGGCCGGAATAGAGAAATGCAATTGCCGGTCCCAGCCCGGCTCCTCTTTTCCAGATGCCTGCAAAAAGCGGGAGAACCGTACAGGAGCAAACGGCAAGTATTGTGCCCGACACGGAAGCCACCCCGTAGGAAACTACTTTACGGGCTCCGGCACCGAGATACTTCATAACTGCCGCCTGAGAAACAAAGCGTGCTATGGCTCCTGCTATAAAGAGGGCCGGTACAAGGCAGGTCAATACGTGCTCCCGGGCGTACCACCGGGCAAGGGCAAGAGATTCGTAGATTGCGTTGCGAAACTTTTCCATCTCCACGGGGAGCCAGAAAAGTATGAGAAATGAAGCAACCAGCAGAAAGAGGGGCTTACGGATTTCGGACCAATTAATCTGGCTTTCCTCAATAACTTCTTCGGTGTAATCGTCTTTGGTCAATGCTTCCGGTTTTGACATGGTCGATACCTCCCGTTAATGTTCCTATATTACCATACAGGAATATACTCTCGTCACTCGAAAAGTCAATAGAGATTTTGCGAGAAGATCCCGATCAGATGATAATTAAATGGGTAAATTACCTGGATGCTGATTTGTGTTTCCGGCAGGTTCTGGGGAAGATTTGCCCGGTAGCCCAAAGGCTACCGGGTGCAGGTTTTTTATCTGGTTACGAACCTTTTATCCAGCTCTTCCAGTTTCTTTACAATACCCCCGTATTCCAGTTCACTGAAGGGGAGCATGGCATTTCCGAAGAAGCCCTGTCTTCTGATTTCGATGGCCTTTTCGGAAATTTTTTCCCTTACGTAATCCCAGAATGGATGATCGAAGGCATCCACCGGAGCAGTGAGACGCCCTTCATGGACGCAGTAGGCTGCACACGAGACGATCGGCGGGCCGTCAAAAAACGATGTAGTTGTGTTCTGCCTTACGGGCATGAGAGGCCCGCTGTGGCTACCTCTCATGAATCCCGCCACGTAGTGTCCCAGATGGAAAGGTGCCAAAACCTCACCGGTTGCCGGAAAAGATCCCTGAACGCGCACGATCATAATGGGATCATCCTTGCCCACATACTTTCCGGCGATATTGTGAAGCCGGGTCGTGCTTACCGCCACCGCCTGCTCCCCGGTCTCACGGGAATAAATTGCTTCAATTACGAAGCGTTCCGGATCTCGGAGAAGGGCCGCAATATCATAAAGATCCTCGGGTGCGTTCAGCTCAATGACCCTATCGGCATCGGTATGCGAAACGTCCATGATAACAAAGCGAAATCCTTTGAACATCCCCGGAGAAAGGATCAGCCCCGAGCAAAACATCGGGTCGGCAAAGGCAAGGTAAAGGGGAAGGTTATAAGCCCCGGGGTCTGTCTTATCGGCGGCAAAGAAAAGAAATGGCTCTGCCGTCCTTTCTTCAAATTCCATTTCCGCCACGGCAGGACCAAGCCCTCGAATGTTTCCCGAAAAGGCATCTTTCAGCAGATCCTGACCTGCTCCGTACAACCCCTGATCCTTGGCGACCTCCGTGCCCGCTTTGAAGGCGTTCCAGGCAAGTTCGTGGATTTTTGAGTCCCCCACTCCCCGGGTATGAGTACACAGAATGGCAATATCATCTCCCGTATAACTTACCCTGTAATCAATGAGAATTCCCTGATGATGCTGTCTCAGATGGTTTTCCACGGTTTCAAGAACTCGATTGCTGGGCCGGATGTGCCCTCCCACACTTCCGATGTCGGCTTTGATGGCCGTAAGTGTTACCTTCATATCAGCAGACCTCCTTTAAAAGTGCTTCTGATAGTGCCGGTAAGCATGGAAAATAAAAGCGCCCACATCTAAAATACAGAAGGCAAAAATTACTGTGCACCATCACGCACCTTTGACGCTACATTCCCAGCCCGCGTGCCTCACTTTTTTTTAATAGTAACAGCCCTGTAACCCGTCAACAAGCGGTATTTTTCACAAAACATTACACCTGAAGTTGCAGGAATCCTGCACGACCCGGGCATAGAGGGAGCAGAATTTCAATAATCTTCCCAGGATATGCACCCGGAAGGACAACAATTTATGGCCTCTTCAACCTTTTCGGCCGGATATTCGGATCTTTCGATAACGTCGATGTAACTTTCGTCAACCTCTTTGAACACCTCAGGTGCTACTGCCACGCAGGCCATACACAGTTTGCACTTCGAGAGATCCACGGTCGGCTTTTTCATCGGGCCGTTCAGCGCCGGTTCATAAGGTAATGATACGCTGCAAGAGCAGCCTTGGCACCTTCACCTGCAGCGACGACTATTTGCTTGAAAGGAACGTGAGTCACATCGCCACAGGCAAACACACCGGCCACTCCCGTTCTGCACTGCTCGTCGATTATAATTTCCCCACGCTCATTGGTTGCCAGAACATCGACGAAAAGAGCGGAATTCGGCATAAGCCCGATTTCCACAAAGACACCATCCACATCGAGGACCTTCGTGGACCCGTCATCAAGAGACATGATTTCAATACCTCTGACCTCACTGTCGCCGATAATTCTAACGGTTTTGTACTTAAGGTACATATCAACGGGCTTTTTCAGCGCTTTTACCTTTTCCTGTAGCAAAGGATCGGCGGTCAAAGGAGTAAGAGAAATCAGGTAGAGCTTCTCGGCTATCGGCGCAAGGTCGAGTACGGCCTCAAGGGCCGAGTTGCCGCCGCCCACGACGGCCACCCTGCTGTCGGCAAAAAGAGGGGCATCACAGGTGGAGCAGTAGGAAAGACCTCGACCGACGAGTTCTTTTTCCCCGGGAACGTTCAAAACCTTATGTCGGCTTCCCGTTGCTATAATTAAAGTCTTTCCGTAAAAGCTTCTACCGTCCTCAAGCACCACACGCTTTACTCTTCCCGTGAGATCCGCCGATATTACCTCTTTCCCCACCTCAAGGGTCACACCGTATCGTTCCACATGACTTCGAAATTTTTCTATGAGCTCTGCCGCATTTACCTGACTGAATCCCGGGTAATTTTCTATATCAAAAGTCCAGGTTATCTGACCCCCGATGTTTTTGCTTATTACCAGAGTTTTCATAAGCTTTCGGGCCGTGTATATGGCGGCACTGAGCCCTGCGGGTCCTGCTCCGAGTATAATGACATCGAAAAGCTCTTCGGCGCCTTCCGTTTTCTCATCCGGCTTCATCAGTTGATAAAGTTTGCCTGAAGCCTCCAGAAAGACCACATCCAGATACCCGCCCAGAGGCTTATCATCCACAAGCACCTGAGGTACCGCCCCACTTCCGGTCTTCTGGACCATTTCTTCCCAAACTTCGCTGTAGGGCGGGGCTTCACGCTCCTCAAAGTCGATTCCCTTTTCTTTCAGGAACTTCTTAAGACGCTCGCAAAACGGACACCCCGGTACCGTGTAAACCCTAATTCTGCTCATGACCGCTCACACTACTGAATGATGTTTTTTTCCTTTAGAAGCTTTTTCAGCTCTGCTTCTTCGTAACCCACGATTACAGAATCCTCAACGACTATTACGGGCACACTCCGGGCGCCTCCCGAAACCTCCTTCATCTTCCGAAGCGCTTCTTTGCTGGAAGAGACATCAATGTCCTCAAAATCCACGCCATTGGCCGATAAAAATTCCTTAGCCTGCTTGCAATAAGGACAGGTGGGCGTGCTGAAAATGGTAACCCTTGCCATAATGGAGTTCCTCAACTTTAAAGGGCCGTCCTTTTGAAGAGGACGGCCCCGCGGTTTAAGGTTTCTGTTTTAAAGCCCTCAGAGCCGCAGAAATGCGTCTCAGATGCTGTTGTTCCTCCTTCACCAGAAGATCCACCATCTCCTTTCCTTTTGGATCTTCAGTGTGATCCTTCATGGTCAGGAAGAAGATAACAGAGTCTTTCTCGAACTGCATGGCCATCTTCAGGGCATCCTCCGGGCTTTTTATGGAGGCAACCTTTTCGGCCACGCTTTCACCGGTTCTGAAGACGTGATCGTCGGCCATCATCTTCAGATAGAGAGTTATCTCGTGATCCGGATCGTACACCGTTTGCCCTTTGACGTCCTCGGGGATCTGATTTTTCAGTTCGATAAATCTCTCTTTGTGTTTAACCTCTTCCTGAGCCAATTCCCGAAAGAGCGTTCTGACGGCCTCATCATCCACAATACGACAGGCCTCGTCGTAAAACCTTTTGCCGTTTTCCTCTATTGCAATAGCTATGTCAAAAACCTCTTCGGCATTAAAACCAAAGATCATCCCGATGCTCCTTCTGACGAGTAATGTCCCTCAACTACTCCTTCTCAAAATCACTCTTTGCCGCACCGCAGACGGGACATGTCCAGTCATCAGGTAGCTTTTCGAAGGGGGTTCCTGCCGGAATTCCTCGATCCGGATCTCCTACTGCCGGATCATAAACATAGCCACAGATTGTGCATACATAACGATCCATAACAGCCTCCCTCTTTTCATGTTGAACTAACCATCAGCCAAAAACCTCAACGTCCATCACCACAGTCTTTTTCCTCACAATAAGAATTTTTTGCAAGAGCGCAAGAATTCTATTTACTCTTTATTGCCATTTCAACCGTCATGTCTATGATAGAATTCAGCCGTAGAAGTAGGGAGTGGTAATTTATGAGGAGACGGGGAGTTCAGGCGTGTGCATCCGGGGCAATATCCGTAGTGGCTTGAAGTTTTTGGTTTTGCTTTATGCGTTAAGTCTTTTCTTACATCCGGCCCCTGCAAGGGCTGGGGTATGTTACGGCGTAAAAGATCTGACCAGTCCAAAGTTGTCGGAACTCATGAATCTTTCAAAATACTTTTCCGAACCCTTAGAGAACCGAATAAAAGCGATCCTTGAAGAAGGATACGCTACCCGGGACCAGATTGCAAAGATCCTGGAAGAACACTACCTTCAACCGGAGATAACCCCTTTCTTTTTTACCGACGATCTCAACCCGGTTCCGACTGTTACGGTCTTGAAAGACTTTGTGAACTATTATGTCTTTTACGAAGACGCTCCCTTTCCGGAGTTCTCCGACCTTGACAGAATCCTTCGAGAGACCGAGTTTCTAAAGGTTAGTTTGGCTCGCAACACCCCTGAGCTGGAAAGCCATAACATTCCCCTCCTGTGCGCCTCCGGTTATACCCAGCAGGGATTTTATTTACGGAATACCGAACTTCCCCCGGACCGGCAGCAGCAAATTCTGGCCTGGGCAGGAAGTCAGCTTCAGAAGATAGAAAGGTTTACGGGTGCTCTCATAAAGGCCGACATGACTTTAACGGCGCTTCTCGTGAGATATCATCTGATCACCCGGCCGGGCACATTGGTAGAACTCCCGGATATCGGTACCCTACGTGATCCAAACAGGTTCAGAGACTACCTGCTATCCCTGCATCCGTCAAACCATCACTATCAATTGCTGATGGAGCGTATAGCTTTTTACAGAGATCTTGCGGGTCAGGAACAGGTGTTTCTTACGGATTCCACCACCTTAAAGAAGGGAATGAGCGGGCACCCGGTATTAAACCTCCAGAAACGGTTGAATCAGGAGGGATTTCTTCCCGATGAGGCCGTAAACGGTATTTTTGACGAGCTAACCCAAAGTGCAGTGGTCAAATTTCAAGGTTTTCATAATCTGGAACAGGACGGCGTTGTGGGGCCCAGGACGAGGGCGGCTCTCAATATTCCTTACAGTACAAAGCTCCGGTGGATCAGAGAGAGTCTCCGAAGAATGAGGTTCTTTCTAAAGGATGACGACGACATAATGGTCTGGGTAAATATTCCCACCTTCTCTCTGGAGTACTACCGTCGGGGTACTCCTGTTTCCCGACACAAAATTATCGTCGGGGAGGCTTCGGGGAGAATGGTCAAGATCCGCCGAACCGCGATCCGCGTAAACAATACCCCGACGCTTTCCAGCGAAATCAAAGCTGTGGTAGTTAACCCCAGGTGGTATGTACCGGAGCGGATACGAAAGGAACTGGAAGAAGAAATCGCCAAGAAGCCCGATTATCTGGAACAAGGCAATTTCCGATTTCTCACAAGCCAGTACTCATGGGGACAGCCCAGGATCTATCAGCTCCCGGGAGAAACGAATCCCCTGGGCAGGGTCAAATTCCTGTTTGACAATCCCTTTGGAATATTCCTGCACGATACCTCTCAGCCCAGATTATTTAACAGGGCCTACAGAGCCTTTTCCCATGGATGCGTCCGTGTGGAAAATGCTCTTGATCTGGCCCGATTTATCCTTTCAGATGCGGCACCTCACCAGCTACCAAAACTCGAAGCTTTCCTTGCAAGAAAGGATCAAACTTACATCGTCCTTCTCCGCCCCATACCAATCTACATAACTTATCTTCCCGTTTTGAGTGATGGTAGAGGGAGTCTTGTTTTCGGCGGGGATCCTTACGGATGGGGAATCGATGAAAAGCTGCCCACTTTTTTTTATAGAAAGAGAAAATAATAAAAAAATAAGGTTCTTAATTTCCGAGAATATAGGAAATTTTCTCGGCAGGATCAGAAAAATAGACTCCTTAATAATTCTCAGTTACTCAACCCACAGACCGGAAATCATTTCCATAATCAGGAATGTACTACCAGAGTGTGATCTAATATTCCTTGAAGAACCTTTCGATAGCGCCTTTTACAGAATGCTTTCAGGCGATGTGAATGTCGAAGACTACATCTCGGAGAGGGATTTTTCCTTTCCGGACTTTCAAAAAGAGTTTTACAGACTGCTGAAAAGCATACACGATCAGGACAAAGAGATCGTTCAGATAGATCCCTATATGTCCTGTCTTATGGAAATTCATGAGGTATTCGCCAAAGGAGGAACACACAGAGATTTTCCAACCGTTAATCACCATCTGGTTTACTCTACAGAAAAAACTGTTTCGGCCAATCTTGTGAAATATTATTCTCTCGTTCCCAAAGGAAATTTCAACCATCTGGTCCGGTCTATAATGGATTTTGCGAGAAGTGATGCCATGAGGATAAAACTCAGAGACGAAATGAGGGCAGAGGCGATAGTCAAATTCATCGTCAAGGCTTTACCGGCCTTCAAGCAAAGGAGGATTTACATAGAAGCAGGATACATTCATCAACCTTTATTCAGGCTGTTATCGAGCAAACTCGACGGATTTAAGATCGTTCCTTATTTCCCGGTTTCACCGATTGTCAGATTTTACATGAGGAAAAAACACGTTTTCAGTCCCGGAGACATCTTAACTCTTAGGTACCTTTTTAATAGGCACAAGACAGAACACTATAGTGACGATAACATTCTTCTTGCAGCCAGAAGCCTTATTTATACCAAGATAATAAGAAAAGACGAGATAATACCGTCACGAGATCTCCCCTACCCTCATACACTGGATGAAATAGAGTGTCACGGTATTGTAAGTCGACTTTCTGTGGCAGATTGCCGTGAGGTTTTTGGTCGCATAAGGTATATGGCAACAGAGGAGGCACGGCGTGAAGTGTTAAATTATATCTCGACACGCCATGGGGATTCATGTATATCGGGTAAGCTCGATAATGAATATTCCTAGCTTAGCACATCTTGGCATTGTTCAATCTATGGTACAAGCACATTTCCACTTACCTTCCCTCTCATAATCGGGTATTTTTTCGGCAGTTCGACGGTTTTTGGGTTTACATATAGAATAGATGACTTTAAATTATAAACGAATCAAATATCAGTAATGGAGGGAGTCTGGTATGAGCAAAAAACTTGTAGAAATGGCTGTCGAGATTGTACAGAACATGGTAATGAACGAGCCTATGACCGCCGATGATGTTCAAAAGTCGCTCAAGATGATCTTTCAGACTCTTCTGGAGCTGAAGCAGGCCGAGGAATCAGGTGTTGCAGAGGAACTGGTAAAAGAAGTGGTTTTGCCGGAGGGTCTATCGAGCCCTATGGATTCCATTCAGGACGATTATGTAATATGCCTCGAGTGTGGTGCAAAATTTAAGCAGCTTACCGCCAACCATCTGCGTACACAGCACAACATGACGCCTTCGGAATATCGTCATAAGTGGGGATTTTCACCCAAACAGACCCTTTCTGCCAGATCGCTGTCCGAAATCAGGAAGGAACAGGCCAAGAAACGCGGCATACCCGAGAACCTGCGCAAAGCCATAGAAGCCAGAAGGAAGCGGACTCAGTCTTAAGGTAATTCCGGGGCGTTAGTCCTAGAGGCCGACGCCCCCGCTCGAGTCAAACCAGAAGCGGTCAGCAATCAAATCCTTCAGATCGCAGTTTCTCTCGAAACTCTTTGAATTTTTCGGCATTATCCAGGAGTTCTTTTTCGGACAGACCTGAAAAGAACTTCCTGATTTCCCTGATGCCTTTCTTTCTGATGGACCTGCAGATGTCATCATGCATCCGGCGAAATTTCCTGGAATGTTCGGTGCTCCAGACGGGATCCCGCAGTATTACTTCCATATAAGTGCGAAGAGGCTCGAGAAACCACCTTTCGAAGACCTCTTCAAACCTCTTTGAGCACACCTCCGCCAGCTCAACCTCCGATTTTTTATCTCTGCTGTCAAAAAGGATAAAGGGATAAATAACCTCAAGAAAACCAAACACCACCTTTTGAAGATCCTCACAATAGCTGTCAAAGCAGGTTGCCAGATATTTACGTCTGTACCGCTCTGAAAAGGTGATACCGTTTTTGCGTTCGAACTCATCAAGAAAAGAAATCTTTCTCAGTGCAAAGGTGGTTGCATAATCGTGAAGGTCCGCAAAATATTTTTCAATGGTTTTTCCTCTTCTTGTCGGAATCTTTATTCTTGACAGCTCCATTTCAAGAGCAACTTTGAGAGGTCCGTCCCATTTCCTGTCATTCCAGAAGCTTCGAAAATTCATAGCCGAGATCTCCAGATTTCATAAAAATAGAGCTCAATATAAGCCTCAGTCTTCGTATGCTCTCGAAAGATGCGTTAATTCTTCTTATATCACGAGGTTTAAAAAGGGTCTCTAATAGTTGAGACTGATCGCTACAGATAAACCAGGTACAGGTGTAAGGCCTTTGTGATCGGGGAAGAAGGCATCCAAAGCAGGGATACCAGTAGCGGCAAAGAGAAACTTCTCCGGTTCTTCGAGTCTGCCCCCTGGGGTAGCCTTTTCCACAGGCGGCAAAGTAAAAAAGGTCCGTCTCATTGTAATATACTTCACTTCCCACACAGCATATATCGGAGCAAAACCTGCAGGTCCTTTTACAGAGTTCGTCCATCACCGGATCCAGGAGATGGATCAAAGAGGTGATCATCGAAGCCAGGGAGGCCAAAATTTGGCGTGTACTGCCGTCAAAAAAAGCGTACCTTTTCTGAACCTTACGGCATATATTATTCCAGACAGGGTCGTCCACAGGACGCCTTAGCAGAGCGGGTTCTTCGCTCAAATCGGAGGGAAAGGTGGAAATAAGATGCAAAAACCTTTCAGGCTCTTCATAACGGGCAAACCAGGTTGTGGAAAAACAACCATAATCAAGCATCTGGGGCATCACCTCCGCCTGAGCGGATACGAAATCTGCGGTTTTTATACAGAAGAAATCCGCAAAGAAGGCTCCCGAACCGGCTTTATAATAAAAACATGGGACGGTACGGAAGCCCTACTTGCCCACAAAGACGCAAAAAGTCCTTACACCGTGGGTAAATACAAGGTGCTTGTGGAAAATATTGACTCCGTTGCCCTTCCTTCCATGAATCCTCCGTCAGAAAATACCCTAATCCTTATCGATGAAATAGGGAAGATGGAGTGCCTGTCCCAGGACTTCTGCCGAAAGATTCTCTCTATTATGGAAGCCCCCAATCCACTTATTGCCACAGTACCCATAAGAGGCGGAAAATTCGTGGAACGAATAAAATCCATGCCCGGTGCAGTGATCCTCGTCCTTGACCCCGGAAACCGAGAAAACCTCAGGGATGAGCTTCTGAGAAGGGTTATTGAGTATGTTAGGAGAAAGGGAGAATAACGCAGCCGTTACCCTCCCTTCATGCCTGATTATTCGGCAAAGTCCTTTTCTTTTGGATGAACTACCAGAACGGGACAGGGACCGTGATTGACCACATATTGGGCTACGCTTCCGAGAAGAAGTCCTCCCAGAGCAGAATGTCCCTGGCATCCCACGATGATGAGGTCCACATTGAGATCTCTGGCTTTGTCCACAATGGCCTTACCGGGCTTCCCCTGATCGATCAGGAAATTCACCTTAAGGCCTTCTCTCCATTCCTCCGGTACGAAAACCTTAAGCTCGTTTTCCCTGTCGGAGATCACCTTCGACATAACCTCAAGGAATTCACCCTTATACCCTTTGACGCTCAGCTCATGAATAGCATCAACGATGCGCTGATTTATGACGTGATAGAAATAGAGTTCTGCTCCCATCTCTCTGGCAAAAACGACTCCATACCTAACGGCCTTTTTAGAGCTTTCCGAAAAATCTACAGGAACCAGAATTTTCTCCACTTTAATCATAGCGTCCTCCTAGGTTTTATGAATTTACCCACCGGGCATTCCAGGCATCTGGGTTTCGTGCGGCAATAATATTTTCCCAGCTGAACAAAAAGAGCATGGTACTCCTGGTAGAGAGATACGCTGGCTTCCAGTGTTTCCATGAAAAAGCTCTGAAGCCGCCCGTAGTGAAAAGGGCCGTCAAACCAGCCGTGGCGATAAACACAGCGGTAAGTATAGCGATCCACAACAAATATCGGCTTGTTAGCAGCGTATAGAATTATGCTGTCGGCCGTTTCGGGGCCTATACCGTTTATGTTCAGAAGAGCCTTTCGAAGTGTTTCGAGTTCCTGGTCCAGGAAGGCTTCCAGATCCCCATCCCATTCCACGGCGATGTAATTCACGAAATTCTTCAACTTAACTGCTTTCTGCCGGAAGTATCCGGATGGCTTTATAAGTTCTTCAATTTCTTCGTAATCTGTTTCAAGCAAGGCTTCCAGAGAGAGTTTTCCGGCAGATTTTAATCTATCTATTGCCTTTTCAACGTTGCTCCATGATGTGCACTGAGTAAGTATTGCTCCGACAATCATCTCGAAGGGCGTCTCGGCCGGCCACCAGTTTTGAGGCCCAAAATGTTTAAAAAGGAGCTCGTACAGAGTTAGAAGGATGTCTTTCCTGAGAGACGGAAGGTCCGAAATCTCTGTAAGCCTGCCTTTCACCTGCCCCAGACTCCCTCAATTCCATAACCACAGCGAGAACAGGTTCCTTTATCCGTTAAGTTTACCACCCGGCTGGAGAAGCCCACCCTGGCTATTATCTTGGCTCCACAGTGCGGGCAGAAGGTATTTTCTCCTTCATCTCCCGGAACGTTACCGGTGTAAACATATTTGAGACCCATATCAATACCTATTTTTCTCGCCCTGTGAAGGGTCTCCAGAGGCGTGTGAGGTATGTTGAAGGTCTTATAGGCGGGATGAAATCGACTTATATGCCATGGAATGGCAGGGTCCACAGAATAAATGAACCCGGCCAAATCTTTTAATTCCCCGGGATCGTCGTTAAGTCCTGGGATTAAAAGGGTTGTTATCTCAATCCATACCCCGGCTTCTTTCAGGAGTCGAATGGCCTTCAAAACGGGTTCAAGCTTGGCGCCGCATTGCTCCCTGTAAAACTTATCGTTAAAAGCTTTTAGATCCACGTTTGCTCCGTCGAGCACATCGCTCAGGAGGCCGACGGCCTCTTCACTCATGTACCCGTTGGTAACAAAAACGTTTTTTAACCCTTCCTTTCTGGCGAGGGTCATCACTTCATAGGCGTATTCCAGGAAAATAGTCGGTTCCGTGTATGTATATGATATGGAAAGACAGTTGTGCCTCAGAGCATCTTCCACAACGGCTTCGGCAGGAACTTCACGCCCGTAAATAATTCCCTGATCCCTGGGCATCTGAGAAATGTCGGCATTCTGACAGAAAAGGCATCGGAAGTTACAACCTACCGTGGCAATGGAGTAACTCAGTGACCCCGGCTGGAAGTGAAATAGAGGTTTTTTTTCAATGGGGTCAACATTTCTTGCAACGACCTTTGCATAGTTCAGCGCATAAAGTACACCGTCCCGGTTTTCTCTTACGTGACATATTCCCTTCTTTCCCGGTTTTATTAAGCACTTGTGAGCGCAGGTCAGGCATCTTACAGCTTTGTTATCCCTGACTTCATACAGTAAACATTCTTTCATTCCCGTATTCCTTTCTGATTACGCCTCTTTTATTCCGCATAAAAGTATTCCACCGAATTACCGGCACTCCGTTGGGGAAGGGTGTCGTCAAGGGCCTGAGATCCTCGAGCCGCTTCAGAACCGGTAGTCTGAAATCAACGGGAATTGCCTTCGTAAGACTGGCCAGAACGACGGGAGCGAGGATCTTACCGACTATTTTAAGGCCTCCGATCCAGACATTTCCCGGCCAGAGGTATTCCATCTCCAGAGCAACCGGAGATAAGCCCTTTTTGTTCTCCAGAACACGACCGATGGTCTTACCCAAACCACCGGGATGAGTTACCTCGGTGCTTTCATCCCAGACCCACCAGCGCCCACTGCGAAAACATTCGCCGAAAACCAGAGGGGAACACTTTTGCAAAGAAGCGATGAAGACACCCCTGCGGGCAACACGGAGCCCCTCCGAAAGTGCCTGCACCGGGTTATGAACGAATTCAAGACTGAATACGAAGAAAACGTAGTCGAAGGAAGAATCTTCAAAGGGCAGACTCTCGGCAAAGGCCCTTTCTACGACGACCCTGGAAGATACCCGCCCGGAAGCTTTTCTCACCAGCTCGGCGGAAGGATCTATACCCACGGCATGATGCCCCAGTTGGTCAAGCCATCTTAAGAATCTTCCGGATCCGCACCCCACGTCCAGAACCGAATATCGCCGTTCGGACTTCCACACCTTACGAATGGCCTGTTCTACGGCAAGATCAAGCCCTTTGGGTTTCAAAAAGGAGTATTCAAACCAGAAATCATCATGCCATGAGAATATCCTTCCAGATTTCATAGCTGTCCTCTTAGCTCCAGGACCGCTCCTCTGGCACCCGATGTAACCATGGCCGCATAGCGTGCCAGGTAGCCGGAAGTTATTCTGGGAGGAGGAGGGGTCCACTCCATCCTTCGCTTTTCTAAGGTACCCTCGTCTACCAGAAGTTCAAGTCTCTTTCCGGGTATATCGATCAGAATTTCGTCTCCATCCTTCACGAGTGCTATTGTGCCTCCTGCTGCCGCTTCCGGGGACACATGCCCAATAGCTGCTCCTCGAGTACCGCCGCTGAATCTTCCGTCGGTTATGAGAGCCACATCCTTATCCAGGCCACGTCCCACAATGGCCGCCGTGGGGGACAGCATCTCCTGCATACCGGGACCTCCCTTGGGGCCTTCATACCTTATAACGACAACTTCGCCAGGTTGGATTACTCCGTCGAGGATTGCCTTTGCCGCCTCCTGTTCGCTGTCGAAAACCCTGGCCCTTCCCGTTCTTTTCATCATCTCCGGAGCCACGGCGGACTGTTTCACCACGGCCCCTTCGGGAGCAAGGTTTCCGTACAGAACGGCAATTCCCCCTTCGGCATGATATGCTCTTTCTACAGGTCGGATCACTTCGGAGTCACGCACTGCCGCCGCATCCACTATTTCTCCAACCGTTTTACCGGAAACCGTGGGTAAATCCCTGTTAACGAGCCCTGCATCGGCAAGCACCTTCATAACGGCAGGGATACCGCCTGCTCGGTGGAGATCCTCGAGGAAATGGGGGCCGCCTGGTCTGAGAGAACACAGATGAGGCGTTTTCCTGCTTATGTCGTTGAATATGTTCAGATCTATGGATATCCCGGCTTCATGGGCGATTGCCGGTACATGAAGTACCGTATTTGTGGAGCATCCCAGAGCCATATCAACGGCGATTGCATTTTCAAAGGCTTCCTTAACGACAATGTCTCTCGGGTATATTCCCTTTCTGACAAGTTCGACGATTCTCATTCCTGCATACTTGGCCAGACGGATTCTGGCCGCATGGACGGCAGGGATCGTGCCGTTTCCGGGAAGGGCCAATCCGAGGGCTTCGGCAAGACAGTTCATCGAATTTGCCGTAAACATTCCGGCACAGGACCCGCATCCGGGGCAGGCTTCGTCTTCCAGTTCCTTTAAGGTCTCCCTATCCATCTTTCCCGCTCTGACACTGCCCACCGCCTCAAAGACGGAAATCAGATCGACCGGTTGACTTCCCAGCCTTCCGGCAAGCATGGGGCCACCGCTGACAACTATGGAAGGTATGTTCAGTCTGAGTGCCGCCATAAGCATACCCGGTATGATCTTATCGCAGTTGGGGATCAGCACCAGACCGTCAAAAGGGTGTGCTTTTGCCATGAGCTCAACGGAGTCGGCGATGAGCTCTCTGCTTGCAAGGGAATATTTCATACCTTCATGATTCATGGCAATTCCGTCGCATACGCCGATAACGGGGAATTCAACGGGAGTGCCTCCGGCCATTCTGACACCGGCCTTTACCGCTTCGGCAATCCTGTCGAGATGGATATGGCCCGGGATGATCTCGTTTGCGGAGTTGACAATGCCTATAAGAGGTCTCTGGAGTTCCTCGTCGGTATAACCCATTGCCTTGAAAAGAGAGCGGTGAGGGGCCTTTTCGAGGCCGCTTTTCATAAGATCACTTCGCATAGGCGACTCCTTCCTGAGAGAATTTCCTGAGATTAACCCGATTGGCTGTGTGATTATGAAGCTTTTGGTCATGCAGGGCAACGGTTTTTTCTCAAGAGATTTTATCACGGTAAGATTTCCCGAGGTATTCACTCTGACATCACACTTCATGGTTGGATTTAATAACATGGAACTTGACAGATCACATAGCTGAAGCTAGTCTCAGGTGTGATGAAGCAAAGTGTAGAGTGCTTACATTGTGAACTTATTCTCAAGCGGAGGGTTAGTCGCTATGGTTAAGGAAATCAACCCCAACCATCCTCTATATTCCATCGGAGTGGTAGCCGATCTCCTTCAGATCCACCCCAGAACCCTGAGAGTCTATGAACAGGAAGGCCTGATAAGACCCGCCAGAAGAGGCGGCAAGAGGTATTATTCCAACAGCGATCTTCAGTGGTTGAAGTGTCTGAGAAAATTACTTTCTGAAGAGGGATTAAACATTGCCGGAGTAAAAAAACTGCTTTCTATGGCTCCGTGCTGGCAGATACGCAATTGTGATGAGGAGACGAGAAAGCAGTGCCCTGCAATTCTCAACTTCCCCGTTCCCTGCTGGGAGCTTAAACCCAGAGCCTGCGTCCAGAAGGGTCTTTCCTGTGAGGCCTGTGACGTTTACACGAAGAAGCGCGAGGATATAATGCAGGCCAGGTGCTGTGACGGTGAAGCCTAAGTTCATATTCGGGCCGGTGCCGTCTCGAAGGCTCGGCCGTTCTCTGGGCATTGACGTAACCCCGCGAAAAACCTGCACCTTCGATTGCCTTTACTGTGAGTGCGGCAGGACAACAGAGCTCACAGTTGATCGTTCCTGCTTTGCCGATCCGGGCCTGATCCTTAACGAACTGAGGGAATACTTTACTTCGGAGGCCTCTGCACCGGTCGATGTAATAACCTTCTCCGGGTCCGGAGAGCCGACGCTGTACACCCACCTTAACGAGCTCATCTATGGGATAAAGAAGCTTTATCCCGGTATTCCCGTGGGAGTGCTGACCAACGGTTCTCTTTTGTGGAACGATGAAGTACGAAGAGCTTTAATTCTCGCAGATTTCGTCGTTCCGTCCCTAGACGCACCGTCTCCGGAAATCTGGCGAAGGATTAACCGTCCTCACCCCGCAATATCCTGGGATCAGTATGTAAAAGGGCTTGTTGCCTTTCGCAAGGACTATTCCGGTTCCTATGTACTTGAGGTTTTTCTTCTGAAAGGCATCAATGATTCACCCGAAATACTTGAGAGCTTCAAGAGGCTGATTGGTAAAATAAAACCCGACCTCGTTGATCTTAACACCCTTGCACGGCCCGGCACGGCTTCCGGAGTTCAGGGTCTCGATGAAGAGGAGCTCGTAAATGCTGCTGCGACCCTCAGACCTTTCAAATGTCGTGTCATCGGGAAGTACCGGAAAAAGAACAGTGCAAAACCTCTGACGCCTTTTCAGATACCGGATAAGGTCATCGCAGTAGTCTCAAGAAGGCCCTGTACGGCCGACGAGCTGGCGGATAGTCTGGCCATTCCCTTTGACCGTCTGCAAGGCCTTCTGGATGAACTCACCACTTCAGGCAAGGTAAAGAAAGAGAAGGTTGCCGGAAGGATCTTCTATTCGGCGCCTTCGGAGTGACCCTCCGGAAGGCTTTCTATAATGATGTATCTTTTGAAAAGCTCCCTTGCCAGTTTCTGGACTTCCTCCGAAGATAGAGCTTTCAGCTTCTCTTCGTAACGAGCCCGGTAGTCCCGTCCAAGCCCCAGAAGCTCGTTTAAGGCCTCTTCAGATGCCTGTGCCTCGATGCTCTCCAGCGAAAAGGTTTTCATCGTCAGAATCATCTCTTTTGCTTCCGCCAGTTCCGTTGATGATAGAGGCCTGTCCATAACTCTTTTCAGTTCGTCGAAAATAATCGAAAGAACCCTGTTCACTTTTTCCGGAGCGGTCTGGGTGATTATCCCAAAATATCCTCCCTTAACCCCGTAAAAAGGAAAGGCATGGACAACGTAAACGTAATTGTTGGCGCCACCTCTAAGAGCCTCGTGGAGCCGCCCTCCCGGATATTGGATACCCGAAAGATGGGCATCGAGAACGTCCAGAGCCGGACGAAGGGGACTGTGAATGTCAAGGCCCGAGGTCGCAATCAGCAGGCCTGCCGAGCTCTTCTCTGTTAATATCCTGAAGGTTTTTCCGGGTTCGGCAGGATCCACCTCTTTCGGAAAAACCCTTAAGGGAGAGACTTCCTTTTTTCTATTCCACTTACCCAGGGTCTTCTTAAGAACCCTTTTCAACTTATCCACATCCACATCACCGTAAACGGCCAGGACCGCATCCGATGGGACGATCACTCGCCGATAATAGTCAACCACGTCCTCACGGGAGAACTCCTTGACGGCTTCCAAGGTTCCAAGCTGGCTGAAACGATAGGGATGCTTGCTGAAGAAACGGCCGTGAAGCTCCAGAAGCAATTCCTGCTCCCACCTTTCTTTAAGCCTGCCTATTTCCGTCAGGGTCTCCCTTCGTTTTTTCTCAATTTCCTCTGGCGGGAAGGTACTCGAGGTAAGGATTTCTTTGAGGATTTTTAATCCGGTTGGCAGGTCATCACGAAGCAGTTTGATGGACAGAAAGTAGGAATTCCGACCGGCTCCGCAGCTGATTTCTCCACCAAGGGCTTCAATCCTTTGAACAATCTCTTCTCTTGTGTACCTTCTGGTTCCCGATGTGAGCAACGATCCAACAAAGTGGGCAAGGCCCGGCTTTTCCGGGGGATCGGTTATCTGCCCTCCTATTCCGTAAAGCTTTATGTAAAGGGCGGGAGATCTCCTGTCGCTTTTGATCAGAACACGCAGGCCGTTTTCAAGGGTCATTATTTCCGGTCTGTGCAAAGCTGAGGAAGGCGCCCCCTGGACTGCCGGTTTTTTCCCGACTTCTAACCCCGGAGGTTCAAGACTTACTACGGTTGCCCTGCTCCAGTCCAGATACTTTTTCGCCGCACTCTGGACATCTTTTTGAGATACCTGAGAAATTTTCTCAACATAAGATTCTTCAAAATAAGGATCTCCGGTCTCTATATAAGAGCTTATTAACGATGCGGCTCTGGCCATGGCAGTTTGTCTTTCGAAAACAAACCTTGCCGATATACGCTTCTTGGCCGCTTCCAGCTCTCTCTTTGTAACTCCATCGGCTTTAACTTCTTCTATAACCTCACGAACTGCCATTTCAACGTCTTCGGGCCTGCTCTCCGAAAATCTGTCAAAGGATATGATAAATTGTCCCCTGACGAAAGAAGGCGTCCAATTAAAGGCGATTATGTCGGTTACGAGGTTTAATTCGTCTTTGAGCCTTCTGACCAGCAGGCCGGATTTGGCACCCCCGAGTATCTCCGCCAGAACATCCAGCGGATACATCCGGGGATCGTAAACGGTTACAGAGGGAAAGCCTATCATTGTTCGGGGCTGTTTCACAAAATTCATCGTTTTTACGATGCGTTTTTCCCTCACGGGTAGAGGTTCATCAGGCAGTACCGGTTCGGAAACCGCACCGGTTTCCCAGTTTGAGGTTCTCTGGGCAACGGTTCTGATAACCTCGTCTCCTTGCACAGGACCGACTACGGATATCACCATGCGTGAAGGAACATACCAGCGGCGATAGTAGTCTATAAGGTCGTCCCTTGAGAGTTTCTCGAAAACCTCCTTAGCGCCTATAACCGGGTTGCGCACGGGGTGGATTCTGTAGGCACTTCGGAAGAAAAGATACCAGAGCTGGCGCTCCGGATTGTTTTCACCCATCTGCATTTCTCTCAGTATCACCCCTTTTTCCCGTTCAACCTCACGGGGATCAAAAAGGCAATCATGAAGGTAGGACAGCATCAGATCCAGTGCAGTTTGCCATTTTTCCGGAAGTGTGGTTATGTAGTACTCGGTAGTGGCATAGGATGTAGATGCGTTGGTGGCCCCCCCGAGTTTTTTGACGAGCTCCTGTGCCTCTTTCTCCGAAAATCTTTTCGTCGATCCACCGGCAACAACATGTTCAAGGTAGTGTGACAGGCCCGAAAGAGGCGGTTCGTAAAGGGATCCAGTTTTTACGGCTATCCTGATGGCAACCAGGGGACTCAGGGGATCCCTGCTTATCAACAGGGTCAGACCGTTTTTTAAAACTACGAAGGTGTCACCCGGCTTTGACGGAATGACAAAGTCAACACCCTTTTCTGCCTTCGCATTGGTAAAACCGGAGGAAAGGAACAGAAAATACACCAACAGGGTGGCAATAAGCTGCTTCAAGGACGGCTTACAGGGCATCAGGAATCTCGATGTTCAAAGGTTTTCAACTCCTCTTCCAGCCAGGCAATCTTCTGAGCATCTCGAATTTCTTCGGGCTTCCCAAGCTCCTCCTTTAAGAGCATTTCCAGTTCCTGACGGCGCCTGCTGGGATTGCCGACATTTTTCCGGAACTTGCGCAGTGCCATCTCATCTGCGAGCTGATAATCCTCTTCGCCGATCTTATCGAAATCCAGATCAAAATCTTCACCCATGAACAACTCCTCCCCTTATCGGGTTGCCTCCATCCCTCTGTCCATGCTTTTAATAGGCTAATGTTCCTGTCTTTGGTGTCAAGGTTATTCTGAACAAGGAGTGTTAAGGGCGAGTTACTTTTCCTTGACAGAAATTCTTTTTAACGACAATAAAGTTGCGGTATCGGACAGAGTATTCTGGTAAGGTCTTCTTTCCCTAAAGTTAAAAAAAGGAGGAAAATCATGAAGGGCAGATTGTTTGTCGGACTTCTGGCAATTTTGGCGATAGTGAGTTTCCTTTTCGTTCCACCCACGCAGGCTCAGGACAAAATAAAGATCGGTGTGTACCTGCCGATGACCGGAGCCGTTGCTGCTTACGGACAGATGGAATGGGAAGGCATCCAGATTGCCAATGAGATGATGCCCAAAGCTCTGGGCAAAGAAATTGAGCTGGTTCTTGTGGACACCAAAAGCGACAAGATCGAAGCGGCCAATGCGGTTAGCCGGCTTGTTGAAAAGGAAAAAGTGGTGGGGATCATCGGTGAAGCCATAAGCGGAAACACGATGGCAGGTAACCCCATTTCTGAAGCGGCAAAGATACCATCCATAAGCCCTACGGCAACCAATCCTCTTGTAACGCAGGGTAAAAATTATGCCTTCCGTGCCTGTTTTATAGATCCCTTTCAGGGGCAGGTTGCAGCCCGTTTTGCCCGTGAACATCTGAAGGCTCAAAAAGCGGCCGTCATTATAGACATTGCTCAGGATTACTGCGTAGGTCTTGCCAATTTCTTCGTTAAGGAATTTGTTAAGCTGGGTGGCGAAGTTGTGGCTACCACCTACATCCAGACAGGAGACCAGGACTTTACGGCTCAGTTGAGTGCCATTCAGGCGGCGAATCCCGATCTCATTTATGCGCCCAACTACTACACTGAAGATGCTCTTATGGCCAAGCAGGCACGAGACCTGGGGATCAACGTCCCGATTCTTACCGGTGACGGCGCTCAGGCCGATGAGCTGATCCAGATCGGCGGGAAGGCCGTAGAGAACATGTATTTCACCGCTCACTTCCACAAAGAAGCGGCCACCACCGAGAGGGCCAAGGAGTACATAAGGCGCTACGAAGAAAAGTATAAGAAGGAAGCCAATGCTTTTGGCGCTCTTGCCGCCGATGCCTATTTCCTTCTGGTAAATGCCATTGAACAGGCCGGTTCCACCGACGGTACCAAAATCAGGGATGCTCTGGCGGCCACCAAGGATTTTGAAGGAGTTTCCGGTATAATCACTATGGGTGAAGGCGGTAACCCCATTAAAAGTGTTGTCATAAATAAGGTTGAAAACGGGAAGTTTGTTTACGTAACAACGGTAAATCCGTAAAACCGAAGGGAGCCCTTTGGGCCTGTGATCATGAGGGCAGAGAGGACCGACTCTCTGCCTTTTTTACGACCGGGTAGAAAACCTCTGTGAGAAAGGAGATCGGCGCTTAAAGTGACTACACAAATCTTCCTTCAGCAGCTTACCAATGGAATTTCTCTCGGCAGCCTCTACGGCCTGGTTGCCATAGGTTATACAATGGTTTACGGAATTTTAAGGCTGATAAATTTTGCCCACGGCGATCTTCTCATGGTTGCCGCTTACACGGCAATATACGGTATATCCCTTTTCTCTCTGCCCTGGTATCTGAGCTTCCCGGTGGCAATGGCGGTTACCGGTTTTGTTGGTATCCTGCTGGATCGTTGTGCCTATAAGCCGCTGCGCGATGCCCCGAGAATATCTCTGCTCATATCGGCCATAGGAGCAAGCTTCCTGCTGGAAAATCTTGCCCTTGTCATCATAGGCGGTGTTCCCAAGGCCTTTCCACGACCCCAATTGTTTGCAAAGGTTATTGAAATAGGCGGGGTCAGGGTTCAGATGCTCACGATATATACTCCGATTATAACCCTGATGCTTCTTTTCGGTCTTCTCTACATCGTTTACTACACCAAAGCGGGCAAGGCCATGCGGGCGGCATCCAGAGATTTCGAAACAACGAGACTGATGGGCATTGATCTCGACAGAATAATAGCCCTGACTTTCCTGCTGGGCTCAACACTTGCCGCCGCTGGTGGTATCATGTGGGCAATGAAGTACCCTCAGGTAAACCCCTTCATGGGCGTTATACCGGGGTTAAAGGCCTTTATTGCGGCCGTTCTCGGGGGTATTGGAAACATAATAGGTGCCGTTCTGGGAGGATTTCTCCTGGGAGTCGGGGAAATACTCCTCGTGGCCTTCATGCCCGAGCTGGCTCAGTACAGAGACGCCTTTGCCTTTGTAATTCTCATCCTTGTTCTTCTTTTCAGACCTACCGGGATAATGGGGGAACCCATTGTAGAAAAAACTTAAGGAGGACTCACCTGAGACAATGACAAAAAAGACACGAAACCTGATCCTCAACTGCGTAAGCATTCTTATCATATATACGGTTTTGTGGTTTTTTCAGAAGTACGGCACGGAATACCAGATAAGGATACTCAACAACATAGCGGTTTTCATTACCCTTGCGGTAAGTTACAACCTGGTGAACGGTATATGCGGCCTTCTACACTTAGGGCCAAACGCCTTTATCACCATAGGGGCCTACACGTCCGCACTGCTCACCATGAGCCCGGCGGAAAAACAGTTGAGCTTCATTATCGAGCCTCTTATCTGGCCTCTGAATTCAATTCAGGTTCCTTTTGTTGTCAGCCTGGTTGCGGCAGGTCTGGTAACCACTTTTTTTGCCTTTCTGATAAGCTTTCCGGTTCTGCGGGTGAGAGGAGACTACCTTGCCATTGTAACACTGGGTTTCGGCGAAGTGGTCAGGGTACTCTGCAATGCTCTTCAGAATGTCACAAACGGGCCTCTTGGTCTAAAAGGGCTGACACCTTACACCAACGTGTGGTGGTCCTGGAGCATAGCCATAATTACGATTATCGCCGTACAGAGGCTCATAAACAGTAGCTGGGGCCTTGCGATGAAAGCCATTCGTGAAGACGAAATTGCGGCCAAGGCCATGGGAATAGACCCCTTTCGTCACCTCATGCTTGCCTTTCTGGTGAGCGCCTTTTTTTCCGGCGTTGCAGGCGGCCTTCTGGCTCACCTCATTACCACAATCTCCCCCACCCTGTTTACCTTCTTTCTTACCTTCAATCTTCTGATCATAATAGTTGTCGGGGGGCTTGGTAGCACCACCGGAGCGGTGATCGGAGCAACACTCTTTGCCTGGGGAGGCGAAGCCCTTCGAGTAGTTGAAAGCCCCATTGACATAGGGCCGGTTCATATTCCGGGAATTCCGGGAATGAGAATGGTTATATTCAGTATTATCCTGATGCTGGTTATCATCTTCGCCCGAAGAGGAATAACAGGGAGAAACGAATTCAGCTGGGATTGGCTGATCGAAAAGCTCTTCAGGAGTCAGAGGGCATGAACGGCGGAAATTCCGTGTTTTTTGAAGCACGAGAACTCACGATGCGATTCGGCGGCCTCGTGGCCGTGAACAACTTTTCTCTTACCCTTAAAGGCGGCGAACTCATGGGGCTTATAGGCCCCAACGGAGCCGGCAAGACCACCGTCTTCAACATGATTACCGGAATGCTTGTCCCGACTTCGGGAAGGATAATCTGGCAGGATGAGGACATCACCGGCTATCCACCTTACAGGATAACGGCTAAGGGTATAGCCAGAACGTTTCAGAACATCCGGCTTTTTAACGATCTTACCGTGATCGATAACGTGATGGTTTCATACCATCACAGGCTAAGATCCTCCTTCTGGCATGCTATACTGGGGTTGAGAAAATATCGGGCAGAAGAGGAACAGATGCGTGAAGAGGCAATGGAAATCCTCAGAGAGGTGGGGCTTGCGCACCTTGCAGGCGAAAAAGCCGGTGCGCTGCCCTACGGACAGCAGAGAAGGCTTGAAATAGCCAGAGCCCTTGCAACGTCTCCGAAGTTGCTCCTTCTCGATGAGCCCGCTGCGGGGATGAACCCTCAAGAAACGATGGAACTCGCTCAATTCGTGAGAAAAATACGGGACCGATTCAACCTCACGATATTTCTAATCGAACACGACATGAAATTTGTAATGGGCTTATGTGAACGGATCAAGGTTCTGGATTACGGTAACACAATTGCGGAAGGGACACCTGAGGAGATTCAGAACAATCCGGAGGTCATTAAAGCCTATCTGGGAGAGCCTAAACATGCTGCTCGTCGATAATATCCACGTTTACTACGGCGGGATTCACGCTCTTAAAGGGATAAGCGTGAAGGTAGAAAAAGGCCAGATCGTCACCCTGATAGGAGCAAACGGTGCGGGTAAAACCACCACCCTTCGAAGCATCGTTGGGCTGGTAAGGCCCAGACAGGGCCGGATAGTTTTCAACGGAGAAGACCTGACCCGGTTGAAAACCCACGAAATCATGCGTCGGGGTATCGGGATAAGCCCTGAAGGGAGACGGGTTTTTGCCAATCTGACGGTTATCGAAAACCTCGAACTGGGAGCCTACAATCGCCCTCCTCAGGAATTTCAAAAAGATCTGGAGTGGGTTTTTTCCCTGTTTCCGAGATTGGCGGAAAGAAGAAAACAGCTTGCCGGAACCCTGAGCGGCGGCGAACAGCAGATGCTGGCACTCGGGCGGGCTCTCATGAGCCGACCCAGCCTGGTGCTTCTGGACGAACCGTCTCTGGGACTTGCACCGCTTGTCGTGGAAGAAGTTTTCGAAACCATCCAGACCATAAACCAGCAGGGATCCACAATACTTCTGGTCGAGCAGAATGCCATGGCAGCTCTCAATATCGCCCATTACGGCTATGTACTGGAAACCGGTCGTGTGGTATTAAAAGGAACGGGAAAGGAATTGCTGGAAGACGAGAGAGTCAGAAAGGCCTATCTGGGTGAATGAACACGGGGATGGAATATGATGGCCGGAAGCCTCAAGACAGGGAAACTTACAACCCCCTTCTCTGGTATTCCCTTATGGATCGGCATCTTCTTCTGCCTTATGGCGACGCTCCTTGCTCCCTTATGCTCGGCGGCAACCCAGGCGGATCCAAAGGCCACAATTGACGACCTGATAAACAAGATTCGCTCCATCAGGTACACCGAGGACTCGTCCACAACCCTTACGTCCGCAGACCTGCAGAAAAACGAAAAGCTCTACGATGAGATAACGGAACTCATAGACATAGACGGCATAAGCCGCTACGCCCTCGATTCCTACTGGGATAGAGTGGGCCCCTCAGGACGAAGCCAGTTTGAAAGTCTCTTTGTGGAACTGCTCGAAAAAGTAGCCTACCCTAACACCGCAAAATTTTTCAAAGACCTCGAAATCGAGATCCGGGACATCAAGGTCATAGGTAGCAAGGCCATGGTCTATACCTCCGTATATCATGAAGAAGAGGGGCGCGTTGACATAGACTTCAGGCTTGAAAGAAGCGGAGACGGCTGGCTTATCAGAGATGTTTACCTTGACGGAGTGAGCCTTGTAAGAAACCTGAGGACTCAATGCCAGAAAATAATCAGGGAAAACTCCTTTGCAGAACTACTGAGGCGCATGAAAGAAAAAGCCGAAGAGGAAACATCGGCAGACGTTAGTGAAATAACGGCGAAAAACTGATCTCTGTCAGGATGGGAGCTTATGCGAGTTGACCGGATTCCTCAAAACATAAGAGACCTTATCATTCCCAAGCCGTCGGGTTTTTACCAGTACAGGTGCCTGGGCTGTAACTCGGTTCATCCCATAGATTCGCTCCTCTACGTATGCCCTGAGTGTGGTGGAGTTCTTTTGATAGAAGACCGTGAATGGGATCGCCTAAAAAAAGTCCCCGGTGATGTGTGGCGGGACGTTTTCGATTACCGGAGCATGCTGAATGAGACCGCTGTTAGAGGGATATATCGATTTCACGAGTTGCTGGGCTCCATTATACCGTTGAAATACGTAGTCTATCTCGGTGAAGGCCATACTCCTGTGGTTCATGCCAATCGGGCATTATGCGATTGGGCGGGTATTTCTTTTTCTTTTAAGAACGACGGCCAGAACCCCAGTGCATCTTTTAAAGATAGAGGCATGGCCAGTGCCTTCTCCTATCTGAATTATTTGACCGGGGAGAAGGGTTTAAAAAATGTGATAGCCCTTTGCGCATCCACGGGCGATACTTCTGCTTCCGCGGCGTTGTATGCATCCTACTTTGCCAATGAGGTTCGCTCTGCCGTACTTCTTCCAAGAGGCAGGGTCACACCACAACAGTTAAGCCAGCCTCTGGGCAATGGAGCAACGGTAATTGAGCTTCCGGGTGTGTTTGACGACTGTATGAAGGTCGTTGAGTACCTTTCAGAACACTATCCGGTTGCACTGATGAACTCCAAAAATGCCTGGCGCATTCTGGGACAGGAGTCTTACAGTTTCGAGATTGCCCAGCAGTTTGAATACGACACGGGGAATCTGGTGGTGGTCGTGCCCATCGGCAATGCGGGGAATATCACCGCCGTTTTAAGCGGCTTTCTGAAACTTTATGATCTTGGAATAATAACGGAACTTCCGGTGATCGCTGGGGTCCAATCCGAGCACGCAAACCCCGTCTATCTCTACTACCTGGAGTCGGATCCCCGCAGACGGGTGTTCCGTCCCGTTAAGGTGAGACCCAGTGTTGCCCAGGCGGCTATGATAGGAAACCCCGTTTCAATGCCAAGGGTCATCGAGCTTGTGGAAAGGTACAGAGATACGGCAGGTCGGGCAGATGCTTTTATGGTGGTGGAGGTATCCGAACAGGAAATCATGGACTCAATGCTTACGGCCAACCGTAACGGCCACATAGCCTGTACTCAGGGAGGTGAGTGTCTCGCCGGACTGAAACGCCTTGTCCTCGAAGGAAGGATTAGCAAAAACATGCACGGAGTCCTTGATGCAACGGCACACTCGCTGAAGTTTTCGGTGTTCCAGGAAAAGTATTTTACCGATTCCTTTGAACCCGAGTACGAGGTTGTTCCAAGAGAAGAACTCAAGAATGCTCCGCTGACTCTGGAACCGCCGCCGGACATTCCATCTCCAGCCTCCAATAAGCAACTTTCTGACGAAGAATTCAGAAAATTCGTCCAATACGCGGCAGAAGAAATAGCGCGAATTCTCAATCTCCAATGAATCGGGAGGAGTCGAGACTCATGGAAGGTCTTCTGGCCTACAAAGACAAGTTTCCTCAATTGGGCGAAAACGTTTACATCGCACCGGGCGCCTGGGTTATAGGTGATGTTGTTCTGGGGAACCATACGAGCGTCTGGTTTCACACGGTAATAAGAGGAGACGTCCACTTCATCAGGGTGGGTGATGAAACGAACATACAGGATCACTCCACACTCCATGTAACAACCGACAGATTTCCGCTGAACATCGGCAGTCGGGTTACCATAGGACATCGGGCCGTGGTACACGGATGCACCATCGAAGACGAGTGCTTGATAGGGATGGGCGCTGTCATAATGGACGGAGCCTATATTGAAAGTCACTGCGTAATTGCTGGAGGAGCGGTGGTGACCCCGGGTACAAGGGTCCCGGCCGGATCGCTCGTGACAGGGGTTCCGGCAAAGGTGCAGAGAAAGCTCGAGGACCGGGAAATAGAATGGATTGTCCACACGGCAAAACATTATGTCAGGCTGGCCGCCGAGTACATGAAGCCGAGATACTTTGAAAAGGATAGGCCTGTTAGAGGTTTTCTTCGCTAGGGCAGTTCCCCATAAGGCCGTATTTTTTGAGCTTTCGCCAGAGGGTGGTTCTGTGCATTCCGAGACAGTGTGCAGCCTTTTCGAGGTTACCGCCCGATTGATGTAACGCCTGCTTTATGAGCTTTTTCTCAAATTCTTCAACGGCCTGCTGGAAAGAGAACACCCGGGGTTCTGAGTCCTCATCGGCTCCAGAGCCCAACTCCCGCATGACGTCCTGAGCCGAGATAACCCTTTCCCGGGTCAAAATACAGAGCCTTTCTATAAGGTTCTGAAGTTCACGGACATTGCCGGGCCAGCTGTAACCCAGCATAACCCGGACTGCATCCGGCGATAGAGCCTTATCGATGTTGTAACGCATCCTGAGTTCCTGCAGAAAATGCTGGGCCAGAATTGCCACATCACGGGGACGATCTCTCAAAGGAGGTATATCAATCCGGAGTACGTTAAGCCTGAAGTAGAGATCCATTCTGAAGTCGCCTCTTTCCACCATTTCATCGAGGGGACGGTTTGTTGCGGCAATGAAACGGACATCCACCTTCCTTGCCTCAGTGGCACCGACCGGAAGCACCTCCTTTTCCTGAAGAACTCTCAACAACTTGACCTGTAGATCCGCCGGCAGTTCTCCCACTTCGTCCAGGAAAACGGTACCCCCCTCCGCAGATACTATCAGCCCTTCCTTTCCGTACCTGCTTGCTCCGGTAAATGCACCGGGCCTGTAACCAAACATTTCGGCCTCGAAGAGTTCTCGAGGAATGGCCGCCAGATTCACCCTTACAAAAGGCCCGGATTTACGGGCACTTCTTTCGTGAATTAGTCTTGCCACGACTTCTTTTCCAACGCCCGTTTCTCCCACGATAAGAACGGTGGAATCAAACCCAGCCGCCAGAAGAGCCCTTTCGATCACTTCTCTCATGAGCTGACTTGCGGCGACTATTGTTCCCGTTCCCGAAAGAAGAGGCATGGTAAAATGCTCTGAAGAGGCCCTTTCATAAGACCCTTCTTTAAGTCCCTCGACGGTTGTGACGATAAGAGAAAGCTTACCATCTTTTGTGAAAACCGGATTGCCCGTTACGATGACCTGCCTACCGGTCGGGATGATACTCTGGGAAATGGTCTCACGATCCCCCTTATCGAGAACAAGAAGGCTTACGGAACGGTCAAAAAAGCCCTCTTCAACGAGTTCTCGCATGTGTTTACCAACGAGGTCTGATGTCTGAAGGCCCGTGAGCCGCTCATAAGCCCTGTTAGTGCCGAGAGTTATTGCATTACCGTCGGTAATGTAAAGGGCAACACCTGAGCTTATGGTTGCGGCGTTTCGGAATTTTTTCACGCTGTCCTTCACGATAACTCCGGAAATCAGGTTTTTCCGACTTACTATAATAAAAAAATGGGTTTCTAAAAACCATCCAATAAAACCATGGAGTCGATCGTGCACTTCTGCAACAAGGACATCCATTCATTTACCTTATGTCCGATCCCGTAAACCCACAAAGCACGTTGCAGGACTGCACATTCTCCCGGCGGGCGGCTTCCCGGGAGCACTTATAAAAGGAGCTTTTCACGAACGGCACAATTCTTGCCTTTCTGGGCTTTGAAACTTCAGAAAAAGAGGAGGAATGCCCATGGCATTAAAAACTGCGGAAGAATACCTTGAGAGTTTATCAAAGCTCAGGCCGGTAGTTTATCTCTTCGGCCAGAAGGTTGAAAGCGTGCTCGATCACCCCATCATCCGACCTTCCATTAACTCAGTTGCCAGAACCTACGAACTGGCCCACGATCCCTTACACCGTGATCTCATGACCGCACGGTCGAATATCACGGGAGAGATCGTAAACCGCTTCACCCATCTCCATCAGAGCACCGAAGATCTTATAAAGAAGGTCAAAATGCTGCGGCTCCTGGGGCAAAAAACGGGATCCTGCTTCCAGAGGTGTGTCGGAATGGACGCCATCAATGCCGTTGATTCGGTAACCTTCGAGATGGATCAGGAACTGGGTACCGAATATCACAAAAGATTTCGCAGTTACCTCCGCTACGTGCAGGAAAACGATCTCACCGTTGACGGAGCCATGACCGATCCTAAAGGCAACCGGAGTTTAAGGCCCAGTCAGCAGGCCGATCCGGATCTCTACTTACACGTGGTTGAAAAGAAGTCGAACGGAATCGTCGTGCGAGGAGCCAAGGCCCACCAGACGGGAGCTCTGAGCTCTCACGAAATCCTCGTCATGCCAACCATAGCAATGCGTGAAGATGATGCCGACTATGCCGTATCCTTTGCAGTTCCGGCCGATACCGAAGGAATCATTTATGTCTACGGAAGGCAGAGTTGTGACACCAGGAAACTGGAAGGCGGGTGCATAGATGTCGGCAATGCCCGATACGGCGGTCACGAAGCGCTGGTTATCTTCGACAACGTCTTCGTACCCTGGGAGCGAGTGTTCATGTGCGGCGAATATTCCTACGCCGGGCTGCTGGTGGAGCGATTTGCAGGTTATCACCGACAGAGCTACGGGGGCTGCAAGGTTGGAGTCGGGGACGTGCTGATAGGAGCAGCCGCTTTGATAGCTGAATTCAACGGAGTGGAAAAGGCATCTCACATTCGGGAGAAGATCATCGAAATGATTCACCTGAACGAAACTCTCTACGCCTGTGGCATCGCATGCTCATCTCAAGGCTACCCAACAACATCCGGAACGTACCTCATAGACCTGCTCCTTGCCAATGTGTGCAAACAGAACGTCACCAGATTCCCCTACGAAATTGCCAGACTGGCGGAAGACATTGCGGGAGGACTCCTTGTGACCGCACCATCCGAAAAAGACCTCTTTCACCCGGAAATCGGGCCCTATGTGCAGAAGTATCTGAAGGGAGTGGAAGGTGTGCCCACGGAACACAGGTTAAGGGTACTTCGGCTGATCGAAGGCCTGACCCTGGGAACCCATGCGGTCGGTTACCGCACGGAGTCAATGCACGGCGCAGGTTCCCCTCAAGCACAGCGTATCATGATTTCCAGACAGGCCAATCTCGAACATAAAAAAGCCCTCGCCCGATTCCTCGCCGGAATTGACGAGGAGAAGATTTGAAAATGGTCAAATGTGGAGTCATTTTTTGCGGCGGATGCAACCCCCTAATCAATAGAAGCGAGCTGTTCCGTTGCATAAAAAGGGCTTTTTCAACCTGGAATTTCTCATACCTCCATCCAGAAGGCCCCCCGGAAGTGGACCTGCTTCTCATAATTAACGGATGCCCTGCGGGTTGCATCCGCCCGGAAGAACCGAAAAGACCGGCCCTGATCGTAAGTGGAACCCTGGTCAATCAACGGCAGGTTCCGGAAAAGGGGTTATGCGAAATTGTCTGTAAGGAACTACAGCGGCTTGCGAGGGAGAAAAACCATGCAGAAGTGGAAAGAAGAATACAAAAAGAAACTCAAAACCCCGGATGAGGCCGTCACTGCGATAAAATCGGGAGATCGCGTCGTCCTGGCCCATGCCTGCGGGGAACCTCAGGTTCTGGTGAAGGCCCTGGTCGACAGAGCACCGGAACTCGAAGATGTTGAAATAGTTCATATGGTCGCCATGGGAAAGGCGGAATACTGTAAGCCGGGAATGGAGAAGCACTTTCGCCACAACTCCCTTTTTGTAGGAGCAACCACAAGGGAGGCCGTCCAGCAAGGGCGGGCAGATTACACACCCTGTTTCTTTTCTGAAATTCCAAGACTTTTCAGAGAGGGCTATCTACCCGTTGATGTGGCTCTCATTCAGGTATCTCCTCCCGACAGGCACGGCTTCGTAAGCCTCGGCATCTCTGTTGATTACACCAAGGCTGCGGCAGAATGCGCCAAAACCGTGATCGCCCAGGTTAACCCCCTCATGCCCCGTACGTACGGAGAATCCTTCCTCCACATTTCACAAATAGACATACTGGTTGAATACGAGGAACCGCTTATCGAATTGCCCCGGCCTTCAATAGGCGATGTGGAACGGAGGATTGGAGAATTCGTGGCAGAACTGATTGATGACGGCGCAACCCTGCAACTGGGCATCGGTGCAATTCCCGACGCCGTCCTTTCATTCTTGAAAGACAAGAAAGACCTGGGAATTCACACAGAAATGTTTTCAGACGGCGTCGTGGAACTCTACGAAGCCGGCGTGATAACGAACATGGCCAAGTCGATCAACAGAGGCAAGATGGTTGCAACCTTTCTCATGGGCACATCGAAGCTTTACGAATTTGTTGACAGCAACCCTGCGGTATCCATGCATCCTGTGGATTACACAAATGACCCCTGCATCATAGGGCAGCATGAAAAGATGATATCGATAAATTCGGCCCTTCAGGTTGACCTGCTGGGGCAGGTCTGTGCCGACACCATAGGATTTCGTCAGTACAGCGGCGTAGGGGGGCAGGTTGATTTTGTCAGAGGAGCGTCAAGATCTAAAGGTGGAAAATCCATAATAGCCATGCCTTCAACGGCGGCAAAAGGCACCGTCTCCCGCATAGTGCCCTTCATAGATAAGGGAGCTGCAGTGACGACGTCACGAAATGACGTTCATTATGTGGTTACGGAATACGGCATTGCAGAGCTCAGAGGCAAAAGCGTCCGCAAGCGGGCCGAAGTCCTCATATCGGTTGCACACCCCGATTTCAGAAACGAGTTAAGGCGTGTGTGGATGAGTAATTTTTGAAAACTTTTAAAGGGGAGGTGTTTTATGTCAAAGTGGATGGTTAAAAGGCCTAACGGTCAGGAACCACCCTTTATCCCTCTGTGGAAGTTTAAGATGCGTTTCCCTTTCATTCATTACCGATGGGAATGGGCCGATTACATTCAGGGCTTGGTAATGTGCGCCGTCTGCCTGTCCATCATACCCGTGCTTCAGGATGTTTTGGGAATGCCCTTTGAGGTCGCACTCGCTATAGTGATCCTGAATGGCTTTCTCTACCTTTTTCATGCATGGCTCGGTGACCCTGTGGTTCCGGGCTGGGTAACTCCTGCAATTCCTCTGCTAATAGCCTACGTCAGCAGTTATCCAGAAGGTCCGCAACGAATGCATGCACTTATAGCTTTTGAATTGACACTCGGCCTTTGGTGCATCTTTCTGGGTGTAACCGGATTATCCCGGAAAGTCATAAGCTCTATTCCCAGATCCATAAAGGCTGGCGTCGTACTGGGAGCGGGTATTGCGGCAATTCAGCTGATTTTCAAGCAACCCGGCGGAAAGTTCTGGTCCATGCCCATTACCATCAGTGTGTGTGCTCTTGTGGCTCTTTTTATGATGTACAACCCTACCTTTAAAAACCTTTCACAAAAATATTTACCCTTTAAGATACTCGGAAACCTGGGCATACTTCCCGCCATTGTCATGGCAATAATAGTTGCGCCCATAGTCGGTGAAGCGGGCTTCGAACTTGAATGGGGAATAAGCCGTCCGGATTTCGCAACCCTCTGGAGTGACTGGGTTCCCTGGGGCAGTCTTGGTTGGCCTTCCCTTTCCATGTACCTCAGTTCGATTCCTCTGGTTCTCGCAGCCTACATTGTTATTTTCGGAGACGCCGTGCAATGTCAGGCAATCATACGGGACGCAGACCCGTATCGTCCCGATGAACCGGTAGATTATAACCCCGATCGTGCCCACCTAATTGTAGGAATCAGGAATTCCTTGATGTCGGTTTTAGGGCCCGACATTTCCATGTGCGGACCAATCTGGGCGGCAATGACGGTCGTAACCTACGAGCGATGGAAGAAAGGACGTGATTCAATGGATTCAATACTGGGCGGGGTAGGAGCATTCAGATTCGGAACTTTTACCGGATACTGGCTATTGCCGATAGTTAGTATTACTCGGCCTATTCTTCCCGCCGCGCTGGCACTCACGATGATAATACAGGGGTTCGTATCGGTCTATGTCGGTGTTAGAGAAGCCGGATCGCTTAAAGATCTCGGCATTGCCGGATTGGTTGCCGGAGTTTTGATATGTAAAGGAGCAGCCTGGGCCTTCGGAGCCGGCATCATTGCAACTTTTATCGTTTACGGTGCAAATTTCTTTAGAGGCGACGTCGAATCCCCGCCGCTCTGGGCAGATAGAGTAAGGTAGTAAGTAACCATAAGCAAAGGCCGGTCATTCACAGCCCGTGATCTACAGCAATAGAATTTTTTCACGGGCTGTTCGTTTTTACACTAAACAAAAGCCTCCCGAATTTTCAGCGCCAATTCCTCGACTGTAAATGGTTTCTGCAGGAACCCTTCGTCAAACTCGGCCATCCCGTAATTGGAAACAGAATTATCCGTATAGCCGGACATGTAAATCACCTTAAGGTTCGGTTGAATGCTCTTCAGATAATAGGCGAGCTCCTTGCCGTTCATGCGCGGCATTATCAGATCCGTCAGAAGCAGATCGGGCCTCAGTCCCTTTTCTTCCACAAGCGATATTGCCTCTTTCGGGTCTGCCGCCACGGTTACCTTACAGCCAATCCTGTTCAAGACCTCTTCAAGAAATTTCCGCAATAAATCTTCGTCCTCTACGACCAGAATGTGTTTTCCGGAAACATCTTTGCAAAATTCTGTGCTTCTGCACTCGGCTCGAAGAAGTTTCGGCCGATCGGCCTTTTCCGCCTGTGGCAGATATATCTTAAAGGTCGTCCCACGGCCCGGTTCGGAATAAACCCATATATTTCCGCCGGATCCTTTTACTATACCGTAAACCGTTGACAGTCCGAGTCCGGTTCCCTTTTCTTTCGTGGTGAAAAAAGGCTCGAAGATTCGATCGAGCATCTCGCGGCTCATGCCGCATCCGGTGTCCGTAACCGCAAGCATCACGTAACTGCCCGGTCTGGTGCCGTAATGCTTTTGCGCATATTCTTCGTCCAGTACCACCTGGGCGGTCTCAATAAGAAGTTTGCCGCCCTGAGGCATGGCGTCACAGGCATTGACAGCCAGGTTCATAACAACCTGCTCCATCTGATTGGGATCGGCACAGACCAGTGCCGGAGAAGGCGAAAGGTTGAGCTCGAGTTCGATCTGCTCGCCGATAAGCCGCCGGAGCATGTCCTCCATTCCCAGAATCAGATCGTTTATATCAATAACCTGACGCTCGACCGGCCGTTTCCTGCTGAAGGTCATCAATTTTTCCGTAAGCCCGGCCGAGCGCTTTGCAGCATCTACGAGTTTTTGAGCCATTTCCCTCAAAGGATCCGATTTGCCAAGCCCATGAAGAATCATTTCTCCGTATCCCAGGATGACGTTCAGCATGTTGTTGAAATCGTGAGCTATACTTCCGGCAAACCTTCCTATGGATTCCATTTTTTCTGCTTGATAAAGCTGGGCTGTTAACTTTTCCTTTTCTTCTTCCATCAGCTTCTGCGGGGTACAGTCCACAAATAAGGCGACAATTTCACCGGAAGTAAGTTTATAAACATAATTCTCGTACCATCTTCTTTCCCCTGTGGGATGAATGTAAAGGCTGGGAGGGAAGTAACGGGCCTCGCCTGTCTCGTGAACCTTACGAAAAACCCCCAGAAGCCCCATATCCGCGATACCCGGAAAGAGTTCGGTTACCCTGCGGCCTAACACCTCCGACCTGCTCTTTCCCGTCAGCTTTTCGGCCGTCTCGTTAAAGTCCACAAAAACAAAATCGCCTCCGTTATCAACAGGTCTGTACAGGGCTATTCCCGTAAAAGGATTGTTGAATAATTGCCTGTACCTGTGCTCGCTTTCTCTTAGCGCCTCCAGAAAGGCACTCTTCTTTTTCACATAATCCGTTATGTCCACAAGACACAAAAGCACCCCTTCCCCGCCGTTATCTTTCATATAGGCCGTAGAAATCAGGAAAAAGTTTTCCGAGGCGCCTTCTTCGGCAACGCAACAGAATCGAACCTCATAATTCTTCACGCCCTTTTTGCTCTCGAAGGTATCTCGGATGAGCCGACGCAACACGCAGTTCCTGCAGGCCTCGCCCGAGCCACATCCGTCGGGAGCTGTTAAATGGTGAGGACACCTAAGATACTCACCCGGTTTTGCGCCTATTAGTTGCTGAAGCGTTTTGCCTGCACGATCGGCGCCGAAACTATTTATTGAGATCAGCCTCCCGTCTCGATCAACCAGAGTTATAACAACGGGTGCCCGCATGTAGATGCTAAGTTGAGCCAGCGCCGTGGAAAGCTTATCTTCAAGAAGCCTTTCCCGGGTGCGGTCACGGAATCTGTAGAGAATCATCCCATTGCCGAAAGAAACCCTTTTTGCCGAAACGACCACGGTACGCTTTGCTCCCGACATATCCGTAACTTCATGTTCAGCGTCGTTGCTCCAGCATTCCCGCACCTCCACCGACGGATTTTTTCCCAACAACAGCCCAATGTTCCCCACCATCCTGATATCGTCGAGAGATCTGCCGAATATGCCTTCCGGCCTGCCGAGTACTTCAATTATACCGCCTTGTTCGTCTGTAAGGATAAAAACATCGTCGATGCTTTCCGCGACTTCACGATAGAGCCCCTGCACATCTCTGGAAAAACTTCCCCTCCCTCTTGCCATAGCGCAAACCCTGCCCCTTTTTGCAATCTCCTCTCCCGTCCACCGCCTTTTTTACCGGTAAAGGCTTTCAAAAATATAAGTTATCAGATTGGAAAAGCTCCGGCAAAATAAACAGAGAAGCCCACAGATGTAGAGCCCTTATAATTTTAAAGGCTCTTAAACATTTCATTTTTATGAGACTCTACTCATGACAAACCCGGTTTCGACCTCTGTTCTTGGCCTCGTAAAGCGCTTTATCGGCGCGGGAAAGAAGGGAATCTAAATCGTCTTCCGGCCGTAAAGCGGCAATCCCGAAGGAAACCGTTATTCTGAGGCCCTCAAAGAGGCTTCCTTCTATGTCCGATCTGCATCTTTCCATGCATGAAAGGGCCCTGGAAATTGGGGTGTGAGGCAAAATAATGAGAAATTCTTCGCCCCCGTAGCGCCCTACCCTGTCAGTGCTCCTTATGCAACCTTTGATGTGGGCAGCAAGCTCGCGGAGGATTTTATCGCCCACGAGATGTCCGTATGTGTCGTTGATGGATTTAAAATGGTCGATGTCGGCCAGAGAAACCGACAGGGGGATGTCATAGCGAGAGGCTCTTTCTATTTCCTCTTTAAGGTAACCCAGTATTGCTCTGCGGTTATAAATACCGGTAAGCTCATCGTGCAGGGCCAGCTCTTCAATTTTCTGGTAAGCCTGCTGGAGATTCTTATGCATGCGGTATAGTCTGGACCTCATCTCGCTTATGTAACCGCCGACTAAAGAAAACCAGACCAAAACCACGGCAAGAACCAGAAGCTGCAACACCTCAACCTTGATGTCTATTACATCAGGGTGGCGCTGTAATAGTGCTGTTATAACAATGGCATAGCTGGACAGCGCAAAGAGAGATAGAAGCAGAAACTGCCGTCGGCTGAGCTGAAATACTCCGAAAATAAGGGCAATGAAGTACATAATGAGTAGAATGCCACGCTGAGAGTTGGTGAAGTAGATTGTCAGCATAATAAAGATGGTGGCAACTACAATCTGAGGGATTGTAAGGCTTGGTTCGGCGAATTTTCTGTTTAGGCCTGTGAGAAAAACCGCGTAGAATATTCCATTAGCCATGGCACAGGTGGCGATAAAACAGATCATCTCGGCAAAGTTAAGCCTGAACATACCCCACATGTAGAGACACATAATTACGGACCAGCATACGATATAGGAAATCTGGGCAAGCAAAAATCGCTCTACCCGGAGCCTCTGCTTGGGGTCACGGGGCATAAGCTTCGAAGTGAGCTTTTCCTTAAACATCGCCTTCTCCCCACATCCCTTCTCAACGAAACACCCTCCTCGGCCTTTATGCCCAAAGATAATGCCAGGTTATCCCTTTAATGACAAACCGTTTTTATGCCATTTGTTAGCAACACATTAATTGTCCGTTTTTGTAGCACGCAGGTTGTCCGATTCTGGGTTGCCGCGACGACAGCGATGGAGGTTTTTTATGTGCCATCGGTATTACTCCTTGTCTGTGGTACTTAATAAGGGGGGGCGCCGAGAATGGGCCCGCCCTGTAGCCCGTCGGAGGCGCCCTCGGCGACTCGGTCTTCCGGTAAGGGGACGCCCCCTGGGGCACATTGAAAAGCCGGGCACTCACAATCCGATACCGAAGACGAAGAAAAGGGGAAGCGGGAGCGTCAGGAACGGAGACAACACCTCAAATTTCTCCGGACGTTGTCCTGATCAACAGTATTCACCTCAGACTACTGCCGGTGTCAGGCGGTATGGCGTCCCGAAATAAGCCACTCTTCAAACCAGTCTATCAGGCCCCTTTGTCCATCAGTTTCCGGATGAGAACCTGTGCTTCCGACCGTGAGCTCGGCTTCCGTACGGTCCACACCCAGGGCGAGTAACAGGGTTATCGCCAAGGTGCCCGTGCGCCCGATGCCGGCGCCGCAGTGAACCAAAATCGTCTTTCCCGAGCGCAGCAATTCTGCGATGTGCATGACAAATTCGGCGTATTCCTGAGGGTTATCCGGAGTTCCGAAGTCCGGGATATGGAAGCATCGTCTCGGAATCTCCAGAGTACGATTTTGGATCGCCCTTGCGTATGATGGCGACTTGATCTCAATTTCGTCGTCGGAAGCAAGGCATACAATGTGATCGATACGGTATTGTTTGGCCTTTTCCAGAAACTGCTGCCAGCTTTCAAATCGTCCCGGCATGCTGTGCAGTAAAAGCCGTCCCGGGACATTTTGCGGTAATGTAACGGATCGGAACATCATTCTGTCTCCAATTCCGACTTTCTAATCGGCCTGATCCCGGCAACGTCCATTGCCAGGCCAATGCGCAATACGGATCGGAAAATAGCTTACTCCTCAGAGAGGTCTGTGTCGAACGGAAAATAGAGGGGATGCCTCTACCGGAATCACCACATCAATCAGTCTGACCAGGGTGCTGGAGATTTTGTGGGGGAATTAGAAAGATCGAATGGCAGTAGAGATGAGGACGGGTCGTGGTCCCTACCGGAAGGGTATTCCAATGTCCTGAAAAAAAGAAAGTTGGCCCTGCCCAAACACCAAGCCCACCCGTTACGGTGAATCCGGGAATGCCTGCTCTTTGCCCAGAAAGCAGGGCAACCAGATTTTGAGCAAGTCTCGGACCTGTTCTCGACCGCTCAGGGCGAATGCGCCGGTGTCAAGGCCGGGTAGATCAGGCAGTCTGCAGAGGCCATTCGCGTTTACCGGTATCGGAAATTGAGGCCAAAGTATGCCGAAAGATGGTAAACATAAGGTTTTCGTGAGTTCCGACGGTGAGAAGAGTGGATCGACCGGCTGTGCGGTTTCATTCGACTGCGCCGTTATGAGAAGAGTACGAAAAAACTGCCCGGGCTGAATGGGGTAAGTTTCCGACGATGTTGTCGGCCGGTGAGGTGCGGGCACGGCTTGAGGCCGAAGAATCCGATTACAAGCTGATAGTGGGATTGCTCTACGGAAGCGGTTTACCCTGACAGTGCTGCTTCGTCGCCTGGTGTAGGGCATGAACTTCAATAAAGGGCTAATAACCGTGAGCCAGTCAAGGGCCTCAAGGACGCGACAGGCCTTCCGGCGCGATCTTTACGCGAAGAACTGCGCCCCCATCTTTAAAAAGCACACAAAGGGCAACAGGCTACCCCGGCGAACGGGTACGGCAAGACGCAGCTTCGGAATGCCCTGGTAAGAAAGTATCCGGATGCAGGGAGGAAGTGAAGCCGGCAGTATGCGTTCCCTCTCGACAGAGTCGGGCCGGACCCGGCAGAAGGCAAGATAAACCATTATCACGTTTACGAGAAGAGAGCCGGAAGGAGCCATCAGTCTGGCCACGCGTCGGGGGGAACTTACCCAACGGGCCCCGGTACGCATTCTTCGACACGGCTTTGCAGGCGGGACGGATACCCGGGAAATTCAAGAGCTTCTTGGCGGTAAAAGTCTCGAAAGGGCGATGAACTATTCACAGCTCGTGCGACAACTTAAGACAAAAGCGCACGGTGATCTCGACGACCTGTAAGCATCGGCGTCTCTGTCGGGAGCATGTCGCCTGATGCGGTCCTGGACACCAACGGGGTCAGATACTCCTTCACCTGATCCGGAAGCTTTCCATCGTAGGAAGCATCTTAAAGAAAGGGCTCCTATGCTGCATGGACGCCATCAGTTGTAACCACGAGCCCTTTGACCGGGGGGCATGACGATCAGGTCTAAGACCACCTCGGGATCACGCCGATACCATAAAGGTATATTGAGACACAAAGGGAACTTACGGTTCCGATACCAGGAATGCATCCAGTGAACCTTTCCGTATCCCGGCATAGTACCTCTCAATCCGCACCGGGACGGGTGATTTTTGCAAGATATGATACCATGATATTAAAATAACTTTTAGCCTAATCTTTATAATGCTATAAAAAATCGCCCGTCATTTAACTGTAACCATACAGGGATGTGTGCCTGTGAAAAAGTACTCAATTATTCTGCTGCCGGCTTTTGCGTTACTTCTTTACGCTGTAATGCCCTGCGCGGCACAGAATCAGCCGACGAATCAACAAACAGCATCCGAGCAGGTTTCGGCCAAGATAAACACCAACACTGCCGATAAGGCCGACCTAGAAAAGTTGCCGGGCATTGGTCCTACTCTAGCCGAGCGAAACATTCAGTACAGGCAGGAGCATGGGCCGTTCAAAACGATCGATGAGCTAAAAAACGTCAAGGGTATCGGTGACAAGAAGTTTGAAGCTATAAAGGATCTTATCACCTTGGAATAATAAAAAGACTTGATTTTCCCCTATCCGGTTGTCCGGGCAGGGGAAGGCAAAAGAACCCGGGTTGTGAAAAACGGATGGCCCCATCCGGTAAGAATTTCTCGGAATGCACTAGATTTTATGAAGCCCTTTGACGAAATACTGTAATGTGGAATCCCGATGCTTTTTTCAGATGGCGAAAGGCAGGCTGTGGAGCTGAGGATATTTCTAAAAGACCAACTGACGCCGGCGGGCGGTGAAAACTATAACGAGAACCGGGCATCCCTTACGGGACCGTAGGTGAAAGCCCTATCAGCCCCCTTCCCACTTCCTCGAGACTATGCCCTCTTCCGGAGTCAGGACATTTTCGTTCCTTTACATTTGAATGAGCTCTTTTTGATGAGTATAAAAGCTATGGGGTTCTCTACAAGTTTTGCAGGATAAGCGAGGGCGTACACTTGAGAGCCGGAATCTCATATCGAAGTATCCCCGTTATTACAGTACTTTTGCTTCTGGCGGCAGCAGGGATTGCTTTTACGATAGAAAAATCGAAGGTTCGAAACGGCGTCGAGGTTACAGGACATGTCATTGCCAAGCGCCGAATACCTCATCCGGTGGGGCCATACGGCGATGCATACGAAGTTATTATCGAATATAGAGTGAAGGGTCAGCCAAAACGGCTTATCACCACGCGGGCCGTATGGGACACCATTGGAAAAAGGCCGTTGAACACCATCGGTGCTGCCGTTCAGGTGCTGCACCTGCCGGACGGACGGGCAGTCATTAACCGCTTTTATTACCTGTATCCTTTTACGACAACATTGTTAACCATTGCCGGAATAGGATTAATATCTGCATTCTACACCTTTTTCATCCGAAAAAAGGGTCTGGAAAAGGCAGAGTCGGATGCCATAAGTTATCGACGACCTTCCAGGACATCCTATCTCCTTCACGGCCGAAACCGTAAAGGCTTACTCAGCCGCCTGTACCGGCAGCTCATAACGCTCGGAGCCTTGCTCGTGTTGATGTTCATTGCCATTATTCTTGAATCCCCATGGTTATATATCATCGCTATTGCTGGTATCTTATGGGTATCCGTCAGAACCAGGAAGGCGATGACCTGTCCTCATTGCGGAGCTTCGCTAAGGAAGGATTTGCAAAAATTGGATCCATCTCCGGGCAAGACCAACTGGCTGATAGTAGTAGACAGGCTATCGAAAGGGGTGAAGGTCACCTGCAGCAACTGCGGACGTTCGCTGGACGATTGACCACCAAAATTAATATGCCGTTCCGCATATAAAAACAAGGTGGGGAGCCGGTCCATAAGGTCGACGCCCGACGGTAGAAATTCTCAGAGGACCATTAACTCCTGTTGACTTGTCTCCTTCACTAAATTATAAAGATTCATTTGGTAAGCAATCCAAAGCAGAAAGGAGGTCCGAGACCGATGCGGAGTCCTTGCCTGGATTGCGAAAGGGCTAATGAGGACAAGAATAAGTGCATTGCTGATTGTGAGAAACTCAAAGAGTTCCAGGAAATGATACTTAAAATGGGAATTTACGCAACCATGTAGTCAGGACCGGAATTCGAATTGTGATGCTGGGGGGATTAAATGTACGCAATTGTGGAGACCGGTGGTAAGCAGCTCAAGGTTGAGCCGGGTAAGGTTGTTCATGTGGAAAAGCTGGCCGTTGAACCCGGTGAGAAAGTGGTGTTTGACAGGGTGCTCTGCGTAAGAGACGGTGAGGTGGTCAGGATCGGAACGCCTTATGTGGAAGATGCAAAGGTGACGGGCGAGGTTGTTGAGCATTTCCGCGGGGAAAAGATCCTGATAATCAAGCACAAGCGTCGTAAGAATTACAGGCGCAGGCAGGGTCACAGGCAGTGGTACACTGCCGTGAAGATCGAATCCATCAACTAGTATGAGGGATTAATATGGCGCACAAAAAAGCAGGAGGTAGTTCAAGAAACGGTCGGGACAGCGTAGGGAAGAGAAGAGGTGTTAAGAAGTTCAGTGGAGAGTTTGTCCGGGCCGGAAACATACTGGTAAGACAGCTGGGTACTCAGTTTCATCCCGGCAAGAACGTTGGAATGGGGAAAGATTATACTCTCTTTGCCCTGGTGGACGGTATTGTTCGCTTTGAGCACATTGATAAAAGGCGCCAGAGGATCAGTGTATATCCCTTAGCGGCTCAGTAATCGGGTATAAGTGTATCTGTTTACGGTGGGAATTTTTAGAAGCGACCTGGAGGTGTAAAAGCCGTAAGGTCGCTTTATGTTTTTAACGGTGCCGGATGAAGTTCGTTGACGAGGTAAGAATCAGGCTCAAAGCGGGGGACGGAGGCCGGGGGTGCGTTAGCTTCCGTCGTGAAAAGTACGTTCCCCGTGGAGGACCCGACGGTGGGGACGGAGGACGAGGAGGGCATATTTTTCTGGAGGCAACGGAGCGCAAGCAAACGCTTCTGGATTTCCATTACAAGCACTTTTTTCGCGCTCCTTCGGGACAGCACGGTAGGGGTAAGGATCAGCATGGGCGAAGTGGCGAGGACGTAACCCTTTTAGTCCCCCTTGGAACCGTGGTTCGGGATGCCGAGACGGGTGAAGTTCTTGCAGATCTTAAATCCGACGGTCAGAGGTGGTTGGCAGTTCGCGGGGGTAGAGGTGGACGGGGCAATGCGAGGTTCGCGTCCCCTACAAATCAGGTGCCGCGTTTTGCCGAAGAAGGGGAACCCGGTGAAGAAAGAGAGTTCATTCTTGAACTGAAGTTGCTTGCAGATGTTGGCCTCGTGGGTCTGCCAAACGCCGGAAAATCGACGCTGATACGTGCCATATCCGCCGCCCGCCCCAGGGTTGCTGATTATCCTTTCACCACCCTTGTGCCACAGCTCGGTGTTGTTCGTTACGGCGATGCGGAGCCCTTCGTTGTGGCTGATATCCCCGGTCTGATAAAAGGAGCACACGAAGGAGCCGGCCTGGGAATAAGATTTCTCAAGCACATAGAGCGCACCCGGGTAATCGTGCATCTTATCGACATGTCGGCTCTGGACATATCCGACCCGCTGAAACCTTACCATGAAATACGCCACGAACTCAGGGCTTTCAGTCCTCTTCTCGAGAAGAAAGCCGAAATTGTTGCCCTAAATAAGGCTGACCTTGTAGATGATGAGGAAATTGTATCCTATCTCGTTAAATCTTACGAAGAAGTTCTCGGGCGTCCCGTTGTGGTCATATCGGGTCTGAAGAAGTATAATATCGATGAACTGCTCAGAAGGGTTGTTGTATTACTGGAGCAAACTAAACTTCAGGACAAAAGTGGTGACGAACAGATCGGCTTCGGGGTTAGCTAATCCTGATGAGGCGCAACGGCTTTGAATTCGGCGAGGAAAGACGAAGTTTTCTTGAAGGTTGCAGGCGCGTAGTCATCAAGGTCGGCAGTGCGGTGCTTACGAGCCAGAGAGGTCTGAACAGAGTTGTAATACACCGTCTCAGCGACCAGATCGCAGAGCTTCGTGATCAGGGGCGGGACGTAATAATCGTATCATCGGGTGCCATTGCATCGGGTATAAAAAAGCTCGGCCTTTCACAAAAGCCGAAAGCTATTCCCATGAAGCAGGCGGCTGCGGCCCTCGGGCAGAGCTTCCTCATGCAGGCCTGGGAAGAGGCCTTTGATAAGTTCGACATACTGGTTGCCCAGATACTCCTTACCGCAGGAGACCTGGCCGACCGGAAAAGGTACGTCAATGCAAAGAATACAATCGAAACGCTTCTGGAGTGGCGGGTAATTCCGGTGATAAACGAAAACGACACCGTTGCGGTGGATGAACTTAAATTCGGAGATAACGACCAGCTGTCGGTTCTTATTGCAGGGCTTGTCAATGCCGATCTGATAATCAACCTCACCATAACGGACGGTCTCTATACCTGTGATCCCACTACCAGCCCCGACGCACGCCTTATATCGACGGTTCATTGCGTGGATCGCTCTCTCCTCTCATGCGCATCCAGGCAAACAAGCAGTGTCGGGACCGGCGGTATGGTCAGCAAGTTGCTTGCCGCACGGAAAGCCCTTTCTATAGGAATTCCCATGATCATTGCCAGAGGCACGGAAAAGGATGTGCTTCTAAGGTTGTTTTCGGGAGAAAACCTCGGCACTCTTTTTGTGCCTCATGGAAAGATATACCACGGCAAAAAGATCTGGCTTGCCCATCTGCCTCAACCCAGAGGAGACCTGGTTCTGGACACCGGAGCGGTGAGGGCACTGATTCAGGCCGGAAAATCTTTGCTTCCCGTGGGCATCAAAGAAGTCCGGGGCACCTTTGACGAAGGGGCTCCGGTAAGGTGTCTGGACGAAAACGGGCGGGTTATTGCCGTGGGCCTGACAAATTACAGGTCCGATGAAATTGAAAAGATTAAGGGGCACCACACGTCAGACATAGAGAGGCTACTCGGATACTGCCATTCTGAAGAGGTTATTCACAGGGATAATTTGGCAATCATTACAGAGGAGTAAAAAGGTGAGCTGGAAAACGATCCTTGAGGAAATTGGAAGGCGGGCTAAAAGGGCGTCTTACCTGATGGCGAAGGCAACGACCGACCAGAAAAACAATGCCCTCGCGGCTATTGCCGAGGGCCTCAGACGGGAGCGGGGACGCATCGAGGAGGCAAACAGGAAAGACGTTGAGCAGGCCAGGGAAAGCGGTATAAGCGGTGCAAAACTGGACAGGCTTATCCTGTCGGAAAAGGTCATGTCGGAAATGGTTGCGGGAATAGAAGAGGTCATAGCCTGGCCCGACCCTGTAGGCAAAATAACGGGCCTCTGGAAACGACCCAACGGTCTCAAAGTCGGTCGAATGAGAATACCCCTGGGGGTTATCGGCATTATCTACGAGTCCAGGCCTAACGTGACCGTTGATGCGTCCATACTCTGCATCAAATCCGGGAATGCCGTCGTACTTAGGGGCGGATCGGAAGCCTTTTACTCCAACCAGTGCCTTGTTGGGATCATGAGAGAAGGACTGCGTAAGGCAGAACTTCCCGAAGATGCCGTTCAGCTTGTGCCCACGACCGAGAGAGAAGCGGTGCTGGAGATGCTTAAACTTGAAGAATACGTAGACGTTATGATTCCGCGGGGTGGAGAGGAACTGATTCGTTTTGTGAGTGAAAATGCCCGGATGCCCGTACTGAAGCATTACAAAGGAGTATGCCACGTTTATGTTGACAAGTTTGCGGATCTCTCGATGGCGGAGACCGTATGCGTAAATGCAAAAGTGCAGAGGCCCGGTGTCTGCAACGCAATGGAAACCCTTCTCGTACATAGAGACTTGGCCGGAAAGTTTTTGCCCAGAATGAAGGAGGTCTTCGATTCTCACGGAGTCGAGTTGAGAGGATGTCCCAGAACCAGGGAAATAATCCCCTGCAGGGAGGCAACCGAAGAAGACTGGAAAGCCGAGTATCTTGATCTAATTCTGGCCGTAAAAGTCGTTGACTCTATGAATGAGGCCATCGATCATATTCATACTTACGGTTCTGCCCATACCGAGGCCATTATTACCGAGAACTACGAGCGAGCCTGGGCTTTCATCGAATCCGTTCAGTCGTCCCTCGTTCTGGTGAATGCCTCTACTCGCTTCAACGACGGGTACCAGCTCGGGTTGGGTGCAGAAATCGGCATATCAACTTCAAAGCTTCACGCCTTTGGCCCGATGGGTGTAGATGAGCTGACCACAACGAAGTTCATTGCCTTCGGTAACGGTCAGATCAGGACCTGAGGGCTTCAGGTGAAGCGTCGTATCGGCATCCTCGGAGGAACCTTCAACCCCGTGCACCTGGGTCACCTGAGGGTCGCCGAGGAGGTGGCGGATTTTATCGGTCTCGACAAGGTCATTTTCGTGCCGGCTTATCGACCACCTCACAAACCCGGGCTGGCAGTGTCAACCTACAATCACCGCCTTAACATGCTTGGTCTCGCAGTTACCGGCAACCCCCGCTTTGAAGTATCCGATATTGAAAGACAATTAGGCGGAATTTCCTACAGCCTTCGCACCGTTTCTCACATGAAAAAGAACATCCTGCCTCATCAGACCGAGCTCTACTTCATAATTGGGGCCGATGCTTTCCTGGAAATCGAAACATGGTGGAATTACCGCGACTTATTTAAAACGACCTGTTTTGCCGTTATGACACGTCCCGGTCACTCTCAGGATGAAATAATAGACTTCGTGAGATCCCGCATATCGTCGCTTTACCGCTGGGTTCCCGAAGAGTGCTCTTTTTCGTGTTCCGAATACGGTTCCATCCACCTGGTTCCGGTTACTCACATTGACATCTCGGCCTCGGCCATAAGAAGCCTGATAAGGCAGGGAAAATCGATACGGTATCTCGTTCCCGAGCAGGTGCGTGAATATATTTATAAACACGGGCTGTATCTGGAAGATAACGTAAACGAAGTATCGAAACATCAGGAGGTATAAAAAGGAGTTTATGAACGTCGAGGAAAAAGCAAAAAGATGCGCAGAGCTTGCCGGTGATTATAAAGCGGAGCAGATTGTGCTGCTTAATGTCCAGGGATTGTGCTCCTATGCCGATTACTTCGTAATATGCAGCGGACGTTCGACCCGGCAGGTTCAGGGCATTGCCGATCATATCGAACAGGAGATGAAAAAGCACGGTATCAGGCCGCTTGGTGTCGAGGGTCTGAGAGAGGGACACTGGGTTCTCATGGACTACGACGACGTCATAGTCCACATTTTTTACGAACCGATCCGGGAAATCTACGACCTTGAAGGCTTATGGATTGATGCAAAAACGGAATACCTATCAACCGTCCAGGGGTGACAACTATTGGCCTGAGCTTTTGAGCAGTTTAATTCGGACCTGCATGTAGAGTTCTTTCGCTTCTCGATCGTCGGGGCGAAGATCCAGGTATTTTTGCAGTGCCGTGAGTGTCTCTTTGAAGCGCCCGATGCTGTATTCCAGTTTTGCCTTTTGCAAGAGAAGCTCAGGGTTACGGGGGTTGAGTTTTATTAAATCATCGAGGGTGGATGCTGCCTCCTTTTTCCTGTTTTCCTTCAACAGGACGTACAACAGCATTTCGTGACACTGGGGTTTATCGGGAAGTGAAGATACGCAGGAACGGAATATTTTTTCCGAATTTTTATCAATAGTCCCGGTTCTCTGAATTAACTCAAAGTAATCCTGATAAAGGTTTAGATCTCCGGGATTCAGGGCGATCAACTTTTCAAGCACGCCCATTTCTCCTTTCAGGTTTTTCTTCTCCCGGTAGATCTTGCGAATGTAGGCAAGGGGTTTTGGGTCGTCCGGCTTCAGTGAGTGGGCTTTCTCGAAGGCAGACATGGCGTCATCGGTTTTTTTATTTTTGTATGCCAGGACGCCGAGGTTATACCAGGCGAGGAAATCTGATGGCTTAATCCTGGTAAGCATGGTATAGGCTTCCAGGAGGTCATCTGAATTTCCCGCCTTTTCCGCCACATTGATCCATCGGGTTATAGATGCCTCGTTCGGGTGTTTTCGGGCAAGCCTGCCGTAGAGTTCCAGAGCAGTATTAAAATCTCCTACCCTTTCACGACATTCGGCAACAAGCGCAAGAGCCTTATCGTCTCCCGGGTTGAGGTGAAGATATTGCTCCAGGTAGGAGATTGCCCTTTTGCAGTCCCCCTGTTTCCAGTAGGCAATTCCCAGATTGTACACGAGATTCGGGTCCTTTGAACCCAGATTCTGCCGGGCCATCTCTGAGTATCTGGCAACACAGGCCCAGTCTTTGAGTTTTGAGCACAAATCCGTGAGGAAGAGCCAGATTGAGGGTCTGAAGGGGGCGGGAATTTCCGTCGATGCCTTCTGGGCATATATTTTCGCTTTATCCGGCGTCATTCCCGATTTAAGGTACGAAACCAGGGCATTAAAATATCGAGCTTCGGGAAAATTGTTCAGCAGCACCACGTAACCTTTAACCACGTCCTCAGGTTTGTTAAGTCTTCTGTTGCAGTCGACGATGCGCTCAAGAATCTGCCTCGTAGGCCCCTTTTCCGCCAGTGTCCGGTAATGCTTTAGAGCTCCCGTATAATCGCCCTCTGAAAATAGAATCTCGGCGAGCTGCAGTCGGGCAAAAACATGGTTCGGATCGCCTTCAATAGCCTTCAGCAAAAACCAGATTTTGTCGTCAACGGATTCTGCTTTCTGTGCCTTCTGAACCCAGTCGGTAGGTGTCCATCTCGCAGTTAACCGAATTGTACCTATGTTCCACCGGAACCACCTCACCGTAATGACTTCACTGACAGGTCGGTCGAAGCTTATGTGGGGAAACATATCCTGAAAGGACGCCGGCCTGGTACGCAGTCTATCGGCATCCATGGTGAGAGAAAGTAAACGGAAGCCCCAGCCAAAAGGGGCATTTGAACGTATCTTCACAACCCTGATGGGATCCGACGGGCGGACTTCGCAGGGCCTGTCCGGCACACATTCAATAACCCTGCCGCCGGTTTCTATCTCAACGGCCTGCAGGGTGTGTGGAACCCACGGCGTCATTGCGTAAAGTTGATCGAGAGTAACCGTTCCCGTAAAGACCAGGCCACCCAGGATGAAAATCCCGCCGAGGATAATGACAAAGACAAGGCGGGCAACCCGGATTATGGGATTCCTTTTACGCCCTCTTATGTAAACTTCATAGCCCGATCCGAAACGCTCCGGAGTCATTACAAGCCTTCCCGATTAAGGCCGGTCAGCCGGTAGAGTTCTCTAACTTCCTGTCGGGACAATTCCCTGAATTTTCCGGGCTTAAGGCCTTCCAAGGTAATAGGGCCATAGGCGATTCGCTTAATCCTGAGGACCGGATACCCCGTGACCTGCCCCATACGCTTAATTTGACGATACCAGCCCTGATGCATTATGACCCTGACCCAGGTTCCGAGGCGTTCTCTTTTGACGAGGTACACTTCGGCGGGAGATGTTTTGCCTTCTTCCAGATAAACCCCATCACGCCACTTCTGAAAAAACCACTTACCGGGATGGCCTTTAACCAGAACAAGGTACTCTTTTTTCACGCCGTAGCTGGGATGAATAAGCCTGTGGGCAAGTTCACCGTCGTTGGTGAGAAGAAGGAGACCCTCCGCATCGAAATCCAGCCTTCCGACCGGATATATCCTTTCTCTGATGGAAGTCACAAAGTCCATAACGGTAGGGCGCCCCTGAGGGTCGTAAAGGGTTGTTACACAGAAACGGGGCTTATAAAGGGCTACATATCTTCTTGTGGGCAAAGGTTCAACCACATGCCCGTCAACTTTAACCACATCGACGGAGGGATCTATAACAACGCCCATTTCGGTAACCACCCTGTCGTTAACCTGCACTCTGCCTGCCCTGATCCATTCCTCCGCTTTCCTTCTGGAGGTAAGCCCCGCCTGTGCAATAAACTTCTGCAACCGTACGCCGGAACGGGTCATGGACTACCTGGCCCCTGCCCTGATATGAGCCTCTGCCTCCATAAAGGGATTCATTCCCATAGCATCTCTGACCAGCTCCATCGTCCGTGAGGCTTCCTCCCTGGCCTTCTTTATTCCCTCCTCCATTATCTCGTATACTTCGGGCATTTTCCCTTCAAACTTCCGGCGTCTTTCCCTGATGGGCTCGTGTTTCCTTTCAAGATTCTTCAGAAGAATTTTCTTGCAGTCAACACATCCTATGGATGCAGTCCGGCAACCCTGGATAATCTCAGATCGCTCGTCTTCTCCTGAGTAGATCCTGTGCAGATCGAAAACCGGACATACTTCGGGATCGCCGGGGTCGGTGCGGCGTTTCCGCTGGGGGTCGGTTATCATCGTCATGACCTTTCTGCGGACCGACTCGGCGTCTTCGGCAAGATATATGCAATTGTTATAACTTTTACTCATCTTACGACCATCGGTACCGGGAATCACGGGATACTCCGTGAGCAGTGCCTGGGGCTCCGGGAAAATGTTGCACCTGTAGAGGAAATGGAAACGCCTGACGATTTCTCTGGCAAGTTCTATGTGAGGCAACTGATCCTTGCCGACGGGGACTCCATGTGCCCGATATATGATGATATCCGCCGTCTGGAGAACCGGGTAACCCAGGAAACCGTAAGTGGAAAGATCCTTATGAGAAAGCTGCTGTTGCTGTTCCTTGTAAGTGGGATTTCTTTCCAGCCAGGGAATCGGCGTAATCATGCTCAGGAGCACATGAAGCTCGGCGTGTTCCTTTACTTCGGACTGTATGAACAAAGTGCTTTTTTCCGGGTCTATCCCAGCACTTAACCAATCGAGTACCACATCCCAGGTGTTCCGGCGAATCATTTCGGGGCTGGCGTAATCGGTCGTAAGGGCGTGCCAGTCGGCGATAAAGAAAAAACACTCGTATTCATCCTGTAACGATAGCCAGTTATCCAATGCTCCGTGAAGATTTCCCAGGTGTAACTTCCCAGTAGGACGCATACCGCTGAGAACCCTTTTCCTGGCCTGTTCCATTTAGCCTTTACCTCCTTACCCCAGAAAAATGTTGATAAGCGTCTGCAATAAAGGCCCCAGTAGAAAGGACCACACATCGGTTACGATTAAAAGCAGGATTATGAACATACCGTATCTTTCCAGGCGGGCAACGGCTACGGCCGCATTTTCGGGGAGTAACCCCACGAGAATGCGTCCTCCGTCAAGAGGCGGAATGGGCACGAGGTTTACAATCATAAGAACGAGATTTATTGCCACGGACGTACCCGCCATGAGAATAAGCGGCTCAAGAAACCATCTTGATCCGTGCCCCAGCATTGCCGAGCGAAAAGACCACATCAAACCGTGATACACAAGGCTGCTGAGGGCTGCAAGCATGAGGTTGGTCAGAGGTCCGCAAAGGGCAACACGGGCCATGCCACGCCGCCCACCGTGCAGCAGTTCCATCCTGACGGGTACGGGCTTTGCCCATCCAAAGAGAAAAGGTGCATTAAGAAGGTAGAGCATAAGCGGGAGAACAACGGTGCCCAGAGGATCAATATGAACAAGGGGGTTTATGCTGATGCGTCCTGCAAGCCTTGCCGTCGGATCACCCAGCCTTTCTGCAGCCCACCCATGGGCGATCTCATGTGCCATCACGCCGATCAGAAGGGGCAGAAAGTATATGCCGGCGTTGGTAACCTTGTGAATTATCCATTCCATTAAGACTCATCCTTGAAAATTTCCGGGTAGTGTCTTTTGAGATATTCCCACTCATCCTGTTTAGTGTAAACCAGTCCGTCCAGTTTGGCATAGAGCAATTCATCCAGTATCTTCCTGTAAATAGGCCCGGGTGGGACTCCAGCCTCCTTGAGATCACGGCCTTTGATTTCAGGACTTACGTAACGGTAGCGAGTAAGGTAAAAGTTAACGGATTTTCTGACCTCCGGAATTTCTGTCTTTGCCATAAGAAGAAGGAGCTCTTCTGTGGAAAGGCCATTAAGGATCCTGTAGGCTATGCTTGGTGGTGGACTCTCCTTTGCCTCCAGTTCTCGAGCAGCTCTGTAAATATTTCTTAACGCACCGAAGAGCCTTGTTTTATGGCCTTCGGGTAGATCCAGCTTTTTACAAACACCCTCGAGTTGCGAAGCGTTGAGGCCGTCTAACAGAGCGCAGAAATAGATCCACCACTTTTCCACCGGCTCGTCGAGGAAACTCAACTCGTACCAGGAGAGAACGTCTTTCAGAGAACGGAAGAGTTTTTCTTTTTTTTCCGTCCATTTCAACAGAGGATCCAGGACGCCCAGGAGCTGAAATTCGTCCATTCTCCTCAGGGCAGGCACGGGATCGTTTTCCATCAGAATAAGCTGTAGCTCGTGGAACAGCCTGTGGCCTCCGATTTTTTCTATAAGCCCTATTTTAACGGCATTTTGCATAAGCCTTTCGGTCTGGCGTCCTATCTGAAAACCAAAGCGCTGTTCAAAGCGAATGGCCCTTAAGATCCTTGTAGGGTCCTCCACAAAACTGAGACTGTGAAGTACTCTTATCGTCTTTTCTTTTAAGTCTTTCTGGCCGCCGAAAAAATCTATCAGCCGCCCGAACCTTTCGGGCCGAAGGTCAACAGCCAGTGTGTTTATGGTAAAGTCTCTTCTGTAAAGATCCATCTTTAGAGAACCGAATTCAACGACCGGTAGAGCTGCGGGATATCTGTAGTATTCCAGCCTCGCCGTGGCAACGTCTATTTTCATACCGTCCGGAAAAATTAGCACCGCCGTGTTGAATTTTTTGTGGGTTCTCACCCGGATACCCTCTTCCTGCGCAAAAGCACGGGCAAATACTATACCGTCACCCTCAACAACAATATCTATATCGAGATTTGGCCTTCTGAGGAGTATGTCCCTTACGAACCCACCAACAGCATAGACTCCATAGCCAAGCCTGTGACCGAGCCTGCCCATCCTTTTCAGAATATCTATCACGTATTCCGGCAACTGTTCTCTTAAAAGGCTTTCTATATTTTTTTCTCTTTTTTTCTGAAACAGCAGTTCGCCGTTCAATTCTCTCGGATGAGTCGATCGTTCTTCCACCAGGTATTTAAGCAGATCTCTGCGAGTTATTACACCGATAATCCTGCCATCTTCCACAACGGGTAGTATCCTCTGCTGAAACTCCACCAGCGGCTCCTGAATCTCAAGGATGGTGGCATCCGGTCCTACAACCTTAAAATCCCTGTTCATGTAATCCCGGGCCGGTGCGTCGTCAAAGCCGTGGTATAAAGCCTTTTCCACGGTCTGGCGTGATAATACTCCCACGGGCTCCGATGAATCCTTACGAACCACGGGAACGGCATTTATATTGAATCTTATCATTACCTCTTCCACAGACTTCAACGGCATAAGTTCGTTGACACATATGGGCGGCTGACTCATCAGGTCTCTTGCTACCGGAGTCGGCCGGATCCGGCTCTGAAGGACTTCCCACAGCTTGTTTTCTACTTCTATCAGTGTCTTCCCCCTGATGGTTGCAGAAGCCGCCGTGGCATGCCCTCCTCCGCCGAAATAAGAAGCAATCTCGCCGACGTTTACCTCCGGGATTCGGCTTCGTGCAACCATGTAAACTCTGTCCTCCATTCGGGCCAGAGCAAAGACCACATTAAGGTTTTCCATGTCTCTGAATTTATGAACGATGAGGGCAAAATCACCGACGTATTTATTCACCGAAATTGAAGATATGCATATATCTATTCCGTGAATTGTATAAATTCGGGCAGCATTTATGAGTTCATTCAGCAAAGAGACCTGTTCTCGCGTGAGATCCCTTGTGACGATATCGGCCACCACATTAAGATCGGCACCGCAGGTAAGAAGATATGCCGCCGCTTTGAGGTCATCGGGGGTTGTCGATGAAAAGGTAAAGGAGCCGGTATCCTCGTATATACCCAGTGCGAGAACGGTAGCCTCTTCAGGCGTCAGCATAATTCCCTGCTCACGTATCAGCTGGGTCAGAATTGTGGTTGTTGCCCCAACAGGTTTTATTATACTCACGGCCCCACTTACATCATCTTCTGCGTCGGGGTGGTGATCGTAAATGTGAATCTCCAGGCCACTCCGGCCTATGACCTCTTCGAACCTGCCTATTCTCGATCTCTGCCTCGTATCCACCAGAATCAGTCGCTTCACACGACTGAGGTCCAGGTCCCTGAAACGTTTGAATTCTACGGGTATCTTTTTTATGAAAGAACCCGCAAGGAATTCTCGAACCAGTTTTTCCTGAGCTCCGGCAAAAACCACATCGGCATCGGGATAAAGTTTCTTTGCCGCTATCATGGAGGCAAGAGCGTCGAAATCGGCATTGAGATGTGTCGTTATTACATCCATGGCTCAGCTTTTCGATCTGGGATGGTATCGTGAGTGGACTTCCTTAAGGTGCTTTGTCACAATGTGAGTATAAACCTGGGTGGAAGAAATGGTGGCATGTCCCAGCATTGCCTGTAGTGATCTGAGATCGACGCCGTGTTCCAGGAGATGAGTGGCAAAGGTGTGGCGCAGAACGTGAGGCGTAACGTCCCGATTAATACCGGCCATTCTGGCATACTTTTTAATCAGCTTCCACACGCCAAGGCGGGTCAGAGCCCTGCCGTTTTTGTTAACGAAGAGAACTGGCGAAGTATTGCGGCCCTTTATCAAAACCGGGCGTCCCCGGGAAAGGTACTCGTTCAGGGCTTCAATGGCATATTCCCCCAGGGGTACCACCCTTTCCTTTGAGCCTTTACCGAAAACGATCAGGAAACCCGGATCAATCTTAACCCTTTCGAGAGTAAGACCTGTGAGTTCGCTAACCCTTATCCCCGTGGCGTAAAGCAGCTCCAGTATGGCGCGATCTCTAAGGCCTATAGGGGTTTCATTATCAGGGGCTGCCAGAAGCCGGGCTACTTCGTCAAGAGACAGAAAATTGGGAAGTTCCCGCCTTCCCTTTGGAAAACTCACTTTTTTAGCAGGATTGACCTTCACCACACCTTCACGCACGAGAAAACCAAAAAAGGTCCTGAGGGCTGAAAGCTTTCTTGCCTGCGTTCTGGGCGAGCAGGTTCCCGCCAGGTAGTTCAGGTAAGACCTGATCGTTTCTCCATCGACATCCCCGGGTCCTGGAGATTCCGCAACAGACTCCCCAAGAAATAAGAGAAAATCGCGAAGATCCCGGCCATAGGCATTAAGCGTATGTTCACTCAACCCTCGTTCAACCCTGAGATGACCGAGAAAGAGATCAACCCAGCTATCGAAATCTTTCATTGTCTCCCTGTAACCCTCCTGTCCACCGGTACCGTATAGGTCTTGAAGTGATAGTCAACGAGGCACGAAGTTTTAACAGAGCTTTCAAAAACCTGGGTGGAGACTATGTCTATGCAGTGCATCTTCCCGGCATCGTCGGTAAAGGATATTCGGGCTCCATCGGGAAACCTTCCTCTGTGAAACCAGACATCAGGAGGAAGGAGCCAGACCTTTCCGTATTGATCCACAAACTTCAAAAAGTTCACGGTATCCCTCGGGAAAAGTAGATAGAGGACCAGTTCTTCCTCAGTCACAGGACGGTTCAGTTCCCTTTCCAACTCCGCCTTCCGAGCCTCAATATCTTCCTGCCGTTTCCTGATTCCGCCTTCGGTTCTTAAGACATCGTACCACCTTTTACCGTCGGCCCGCCTGAACTCCAGCACCTTTTGATAGATCCATTCAGGGGGATCATAAAACGGGAAAGGACCGTAACCGCCCAGGAGAAGCCGCTTTAGATCATCAGAAGGTTGTTCGTAGCGACCGTAAAGGACATTGCTTACTGCCGTGGACCAGAGTATCTGACTTCCGGGCGAAACGGGCCAGATGTTTCCGAGTTCCCTGATCACCTGTGCCAGTTCATCGAAGATTTCATTTATTCTGGGAAGCAACCCAAGCTGTTCGGCCTGCTCGTAGGCCATGCTTACGGCCCCACCTGTAAGCTTGTGTGCTCGAACCAGGGGATCCACTCCCCGAAAGGGGCTTTCAAAACGGGCATAGTAACGCCTTTCATGCCTGATTACCTCGGAAGTTCTTATTATGGCATCAATGTTTAATCCCCTGGGATCATAACCGTAATCTTCAAGGATTTGTATAAGCGACAATGCCGGTGCCTGACTGTACCAGGCTCCGAACCCATGATCCGACACTTCGACAATTTTCACTCCCGCCCTTATGGCCGCCACCATACGGGCAAGGTCGTTACCGTCCGTGTTATGAGCATGGTAGGCGATGGGAATGTCGGGAAAGGAGGTTCTTATGGCCGTAACGAGCGCGGCAATGCGTTCTGGAGAACCAAGGGCAGAGTGGTTTTTAATGCCCAGGATAATGTTCTTTCCGAACATATCGACGATTTCCTGAACCTTTTCCAGATAAAAGTCATCAGTGTGTTCGGGTCCTGTGCCGAAACAAAGGGAGGGAATGAGGATTCGACCGGCACGAATTACTTCCTCACCTACCACTTTTAGGTTTGGAATGTGATTCAGAAAGTCGTAAACCCTCCAGACATCAACATACCGGGCAAACTCTCTTACGGTCAGTCTGATCACATTTTCCGGGTAAGGGCGGTACCCGAAAAGGTTGTGACCTCTACACACCGTCTGGATCAGAGTACGGGGCATTGCCTTCCGCACCAGCCTCAGTTTCTCAAAGGGATTCACCTGTTTTCGCATGAGATCCACATGAACGGTGGCCCCACCCGAGATTTCAAAAGCAAAATATCCCACCGCATCACGGTATGGAGCGGCTTTAAGGGTCGTCCAGGGAAGAATTCTGCCCTTAAAATCCGACTGAGAGACATCTCTTTCATTGTTGGTGAGCAGATATCCGTCAAAATTTCTCACGAAATCGACAACTTCTTCTGCCGTTAGTTCTCTGAGCCTTTTAAGTTCGTTAATCGTGCTCATCGGGTTCCCCACCTTTTCGGTTATTCTTAAGGTGATTCGGTGTAAGGGTTAAAGCCGTGGGCATTTATTTCCGCAACGAGTCTTGCCAGTTTATCTATTTCATCCTCTTCCTCTCGATAGTCCAGAAGCTGTGGATGGGTTTCGATATAGGTCGTATCAAATCTTCTGGCCCTGAAATCGGACTCATCCACTATTGCCCGATAAAAGGGAATGGTCGTCTTCACGCCCACTATGCTGAACCCATCAAGAGCTCGTCTCAGTCGATCTACCGCTTCTTCCCAGTTGAATCCGTAGACGGTAAGTTTCACTATGAGAGAGTCATAAAATCTGGGTATTTCGTATCCCTGATAGACCGCCCCGTCAAGCCTTACTCCATGTCCACCCGGCGATTGATACACTTCTATAAGCCCGGGACAGGGTAAAAACCCCTGCTTTGGATCTTCGGCGTTTATCCTCAACTCTATGGCACAACCTCTTATTGACACGTCATCCTGACTTATAGACAGAGGCTCACCGGAAGCTATTCTCAGCTGCTCGCGGACTATATCAATACCGGTAACCATCTCCGTTACCGTGTGTTCGACCTGAATCCTCGTATTTACCTCCAGGAAATAGAAATTATTGTCCTGATCCACAAGGAACTCCACCGTTCCGGCATTAACATATCCTGCGGCCTTTGCAGCCTTCACGGCAGCATCACATACTCTTTCTTCCACGAGAGGCGGCAAAAAAGAAGGGGCAATTTCTATGAGCTTTTGATGACGTCTTTGAATGGAACAATTACGGGTGCCCATGTGGATAACGTTGCCGTAATTATCGGCAAGGATCTGCACCTCGACGTGTCGGGGCCGATCAATTCCTTTTTCGAGGTATATGTCTTCGTTGCCAAAGGAGAGCCGGGCTTCCGACCTTGAAAGCTTCAGGCCCTGGAGCAGTTCCCCCTCATTACGCACGACCCTGATACCCCTACCTCCCCCGCCCGAAACGGCTTTGACCATAATGGGAAAACCGTATTTTCGCGCAAAGTCGATCGCAACTTCCTCGCCTTCCCTGCCGGGGGGAAGCTTATCGGTTCCAGGAATAAGAGGTATGCCGACGCTTTTCATTATCTCCCGGGCTATGACCTTACTTCCCATATTCCAGATAACCTCAGACGGCGGCCCCACAAAGATGAGGCCCGCCTCGCGGCATTTTTGAGGAAATTCCGGGTTTTCCGAAAGAAAACCGTATCCCGGATGAATAGCGTCGGCTCCAACCCTTAAAGCCGCCTGAATAATGTTGTCTATGTTTAAATAGTCTTTTCTGGGCCCCGGGCCGATGCAAAGGGCTTCATCGGCTTTCATTATGTGCAGAGCAAAGCGGTCTGTTTCCTCATACACGGCCACGGTTTTTATTCCCAGCTCCTGAGCCGACCTCATTATTCTGATTGCAATTTCTCCCCGATTTGCAACGAGCAGCTTACGAATCATAGGATTCTCCCGGATCTCAAATCAAGATAACAACCCTGAAAACACAGCCCAGGTCATGGAGATTACACACATCCGGGGAGGCAATCAAACAAAACCTTTTACTTTATCACGCGTGGAACTTAAAGGTTTGCCTGTGCGGCAGATCTCGGGGATATCCGGGATCTTCTTCGTCGGCCGGGATCGTTATAATACTCACGGTCGAGCAAATGGCAATGAAAAGGTTTTATTACTTCATCTACAACCCACTTCGGCCGTTGCCTGTCCTTTAACAATTCCTTAATACTGGACCACGTTTTTTCAGAATAGTAAGGACATTTCTTCCCCTCGTTAAACAATTCACAGTGATACCTGCTCACATATTTTTCATACTTTGTGCAATATTTTATCTTCACTTCTTTGCACCTCCAGTAACTACTATTGATCTCGTTGATTATATTAACCATTGCCAACAAATGTGACAACCTCAGGCTTAAAGCATCGGGAGCCTGCGGGTATTTCATTCCCGCAGGCTCCCGTATAATGGGGCGACATAACCAAAAGTTAGTTATTCCGGTAAGGCTCTTTCGGTGTCACGAGCTCCGCAAATAGGGTCGTCGTAAAGTCGCGTGGAGATTTCCACAAGTTGCGAACTTTCCTCAAAAGCCCTGTTGCAGAAATCCCCTAAATGGGTCGCGGTATCGCGGAATTCTTCCACAAACTTTTCCAGGGCGCCCTTTCTGTAGTATTCCCTGAACAGGGACAGCCCTTCTAATAGGTGGTCGATAATTTCGCCTGTGTGAGGGTTGAGCTGTGAAATGGCCGCATAAAGCCAGGGGTTTTGTGCAAACATTCTACCGAGAATACTTATTTCAAGCCGATACACCGGGCTCGTAAACCTGAGCGTTTCTTCTATGTCAATCCCCATCTCACGGATTACCCGGCCCTTGAGCATGGTACAGAGATGAAAAAGCACCTGAATTACCGCCATCATTCTGTCGTGATGTTCGGGAGAACATTCGACCACTTTGAGTCCTTCGCGGAGAAATTGTTCCTTTACGACGAGCCAGCCTTCTCTGTCAACCCTTACTGGGCATGCCACAAGAGTCTGACCGCAGGCATTCCTGACGCTTCCCCCGAACATGGGATGGAGCCCCACAACGGAAGCCACCCCCTTGAGCATCGCTTTTATCGGCTGTACCTTGAGACTGCTTACGTCCATAACGAGCTGGTCTTTGCCAAACCTGGGTGCGTAGGATTCTATAATTTCAACGGTCCTGTGCAGGGGCACGGAGAACAGAACTATATCACTTTGCTGAAAGATTTCTTCTGACGAAACAGGTGTTCCTACGTGGTTCTTCTTCAGCACAACATCGGAAACGAGAACTCTGTAGCCGCGCTTTGAGAACAGACGTGCAAAGAACTGCCCCATTTCGCCGAGGCCACCTATAATTCCCACACAGGAGCCCGGTGCCCAATTTCCATTATAACCCGTCATGAGAGTTACCTCGGAGTGCTAGAGTTCACGTCCAACTGCCTGGGCTATCCATTTGAGTTCATCCATCATAGAGGCAAACTGCTCGGGCGTAAGGGATTGAGGCCCATCGCTCAGAGCCTCTTCTGGCCTGGGATGTACCTCGATCATAAGGCCATCGGCACCGGCCGCTATGGCGGCTCTTGCCATAGGTGCCACAAGATCGGCCCTTCCAACTCCGTGGCTGGGATCAACGATGACGGGAAGATGGGTAAGCTTTTTGAGAAGAGGCACGGCACTCAAATCCAGGGTATTCCGGGTTTCCGTCTCAAAAGTGCGAATTCCCCGCTCGCAGAGGATCACCCTTTCGTTTCCCTGGCTTACTATATATTCGGCGGACATTAGCCATTCCTTAATGGTCGCACTCATGCCCCGTTTAAGAAGTACGGGCTTTTCAATGTTTCCAACTTCTGTGAGAAGCCTGAAGTTCTGCATATTTCTCGTCCCTATCTGTATAATGTCGGCATATTTTGCAACCAGTACCGCATCCCGAGGATCCATAAGCTCGGTTACTATCAGCATACCCGTTTCTTCTCTCACCCTTGCAAGATACTCCAGAGCAGTCTTGCCCAGGCCCTGAAAACTGTAAGGAGAAGTTCGGGGTTTGAATGCACCTCCTCTCAGAAAATTCACCCCCAGAGGCCTCAAAGCCCTGGCAACCTCTTCGAGCATTTCACGGCTCTCAACGGCGCAGGGGCCTGCAATAATTTGGATCTTTTTACCGCCTATGGAGTAGCCGTTCACGGTCACAACGGTATCTTCCTGCTTAAATTCACGACTCACCAGCTTATAGGGCTTGAGAATCGGCATTACCGACTCCACACCGGACATCGACTCAAAGGGGACCTCTCTCAGGACCCGCTCATCGCCTATGGCACCGACAATGGTTCTGTGCTCACCCCGGGAAATATGCGCCTTAAGCCCGTGATCTTCAAGCCTTCGTACCACTTTTTGCAAATCTTCAGGTGTGTGATCGGGTTTCATGACAATAATCATGGCAACCTCCTCTACTCTGCTAAATCGTTAGTGTGCGTCAAAATAAAAAAGCCGCAGGCTCCGGGGTGCCTGCGGCTTTTTTTCTCCTTATGGCGGTAACACGATCAGCGCATACCCCTGCCCGCCTCTCCAATATGGTAGCAGGGATAATAATAATATCGACGGCTGATCGCACCAGACGCCATCGTGACAACCTTCCAATAAGGGATTAATATCATTTTTCCCGGTTCACGCTTATAGAATAAGCAGACGTTATTCGTCAAGGGGTTTTATCTTTCCTCCCGTACCACCGGCCGATCTTTCAAAAACCCGGCGTGGAGGGCTCTCCCGAAATTACTTCAAAAGTTTCCAAACTCACCGCCGCCCGACAAATCCGGCCATCGGCCGGATCAGAGTTAACCTTTTCCTTTCTTAAGACCTCAGAAAGGAAAACAGATCCTGGCAGGTTAAATCCCCTCACCTTCCTGATAGCATTCCGTTTCATTGACACTGCTCGGCCTTTACATTAGCATCAGGTTCTCGTGAGACGGCGGTTACATTTGAAAAGTGCAAACACACTCCTTAAACGAGGATGTCAAATGATAATCGGTCTAGATGTCGGCGGAACGCACACAGATGTAGTTCTCGTAGGCGAAGAAGGGCTCAACAATACCGTAAAAGTTCCAACCGACAGGGATAACCTTTTTGCAAGTGTTCTTAACGGGCTGGAAGAGGTCTCCAGGGGGATACCACCGGAGAAAATCCGAAGGATTGTGCTCAGCACCACATTAACCACGAACGCCATAGCCGAAAACAAGATAAACCCCGTGGCGTTGGTAGTGTCTTCGGGCCCGGGTATAAATCCCGATTTTTTCAGAATCGGTAACTACTACTACAGAGTAAGCGGATCAATTGACCACAGAGGTCGTGAAATTCAGCCCATAGACCCTTCAGAAGTAGAAGCCGTGGCGGCAAAGATACGATCGGAAGGCTTAAAGGCCGTTGGTGTAGTCGGTAAGTTTTCCATCCGGAATCCTTCTCATGAGAATCAAATCGTAAAGATAGTCAAGAATTCTTCCACAAGCTGTATAGACTACATCCTGGCTGGACATCGTGTATCGGGGAACCTCAACTTTCCAAGGCGGATCGCGACAGTCTATATCAACGCCGCGGTCCACGCCATACACCGTGACTTTTTTCGCGCCGTCGTGGAGTCACTTAAGGCCAAAGGGCTGAAAACCCCGATCTACATCCTGAAAGCCGACGGGGGTACGATGTCTTTAAAAGCATCTCTTAAATTCCCGGGACAGACAATCCTGTCGGGTCCTGCATCGAGTGTTATGGGTGCCGTTCCCTATGCCAACGCTGAAACCGAAAGTGTAGTTCTGGACATCGGCGGAACCACCACGGACATTGCCGTGCTCGTCAAGGGTGTTCCCCTGCTGGAACCCCTTGGAATTGAGCTGGGCGGATACAAAACCCTGATAAGGGCTCTGAGAACCCGATCAATACCGGTCGGTGGGGACAGTCAGGTAAACGTTGTGGGGGGTAGAATAATAATCGGTCCCGAGCGTAAGGGTCCTGCCATGGCCTTTGGGGGACCCGTTCCCACGCCCACCGATGCTCTCGTGTTTATGGGGCTCATGCAACAGGGAAACAAACTCAGGGCCGAAGAAGCCGTGAAGAGTGTGGCCGATAAACTGAACATATCTCCTTCGGAGGCCGCGGCCTCGATATACGATGCTTTTTGCAGGGCCATCGTTCTGGCCGTAAACGAAATGATCGAAGACATAAACAGCAGACCTTTCTATACGGTTCATGAGTATTTTGAAGATTACAGGATTCGCCCCAGGGAAATTTTGGCACTGGGAGGTCCTGCTCCCTTTGTCGCCGATGGTATTTCGTCAAGGTCCGGGCTTCCGGTCAGGGTTGTTCCCGTCTGCGATGTTGCAAATGCTCTGGGAGCTGCCCTTGCCCGAACCACCTGTGAGGTAACCCTTTTTGTTGATACCGAACGAGGTGTGGCTTCCGCCCCGGAAGAAGGTTTTTACAAACCCGTGGACAGCAGGTTCAGCCTCGACGATGCCAGAAAGCTGGCCTTTTCGGTTCTGAAAACAAAGGCCCTCAGTGAAGGAGCACGGGAGGGTGATCTGGAGATGGAAGTCGTAGAAGAACAGCAGTTTAATATGGTCCGTGGATTTTACACCACCGGTAGGAACATTCGCGTAAAGGTTCAGGTAAAACCAGGACTTATGGAGTACTACCGGATGATTACGGAAAAGATATCCAGTACACATCGCATATACGGGGTGGGTATATGATCAAAGCCGTTCACAAAACAGGTCTCGTGTTTTTTCCGGCCTTCGACTGGGCCATATCTCCCACACATCCGGAACGGGAAGAACGACTGCTTTACACTCAGGATCAGGTCTTTGAAGAAGGCGTTCTGGACATAGAAGGAATCGTGGAACTGAAACCGGATATAATAAATCGCGACGACATAAGGCGCGTTCATTTCTGCGTGCCCGATGAATGGAGTGTTATAACCGAATCTCACCTCATAAGCGCTGGCGGAGCAAAGACCATCGGCATGGCCGTGATGGAGGGCAAAATTCAGAGAGGTTTTGCACTGGTGAGGCCGCCGGGTCATCATGCCATGAGAGTTGTGCACGGAGCTCGAGGATTCTGCAACATAAACATTGAAGCAATAATGATTGAATTCTTACGAGATGCTTATGGGGTGGACAGGATTGCAATAGTCGATACCGATTGCCACCATGGTGACGGCACCCAGGACATTTACTGGCACGACCCCGATACGCTTTTTATATCTCTTCATCAGGACGGGCGAACGCTATACCCGGGATCGGGTTTCATCTACGAAATGGGCGGCCCTACCGCCCTTGGGACCACCGTTAACATACCTCTGCCGCCCAAGACCTCGGAAGAAGGATTCCTTTACGCCCTGGACAACGTGATCCTTCCGATCCTGGACGAGTTCAGACCCGAGCTGATCATAAATTCGGCCGGGCAGGACAATCATTACACGGATCCCATAACGGACATGAGATTCTCTGCCCAGGGTTATGCTCAGTTAACATCCAGGCTCTCACCCCACATCGCGGTGCTCGAAGGAGGCTATTCCATTGAGGGTGCACTTCCTTACGTGAACCTCGGTATAATCCTGGCCCTCGCCGGGATAGATTGCTCGGGAATAAAGGAACCCGATTATGATTTCGAAAAGCTCCGTCAATCAAAGGATACGGCAGAGTACATAAAAAAGTGCTGTGACAGGGTTCTTGAATCATGGCGAAGAGCCCCGGAATTGCGGGAACAGTTGATAAACAAAGGAGGCATCCAGGAAAGAGAGAGAACCATCTTTTACGATACCGATAACATACTGGAGAACCAGCGGGAAAAGATAGTAGTATGTTCCGAATGCCCCGGTACCTGGGCCATAGAGTCCTGGACCGACCGGGGTAGAAGAATCTACGCAGTGCATGTGCCGAGAAAAGCCTGTACCAGATGCGAGCAACAGGGCTATGAGTGGTATGAGGGAGCCCCCATGCGACCTTTTGATGCTGTGTTCCTGCAGGATAGAAAAAACAAAAAATTCCTGGTCCGGAAAAGAGAAGCATGAAGGCCGAAAAGCTTCACCTGCGCAATTTTACGCCTGGAGAGCTTGAAGGCTGGATTGAAAGCCTCGGGGAGAAAAAATTCCGGGCTCGACAGATTTTCAGGCACCTTCACAAACGACACGTAGATTCCTGGGACACCTGTACCGATCTCAGCCTTGATCTCCGGCGCAGATTGCAGAACTTATCGACACTTACAGCACTTGAACTGAAAAAGCACATGGTTTCTCGGGACGGCACCGAAAGATTCGTCTTCGCCCTGGCCGATTCGGAAACAACGGGCCTGGGCATTGAAACCGTAATGATTCCCGATCCACCTCGTTATACCGTTTGTGTATCGACTCAGGTTGGATGCCCTCTGGGGTGTGCCTTCTGTTACACCGGCAAGATCGGCTTCAAAAGAAACCTTACGGCAGGAGAGATAGTAGAACAGATTTCTCTCGTACAGAGACGCATCGGCTCCAAAAGGCGCATTACCAATGTGGTTTTTATGGGAATGGGAGAACCGCTGTTGAACGAAAGGGAACTGTTTCGCTCCCTTGAAATCCTTCTCGATCCGCAGGGATTTTCCCTGTCTCACAGAAGGATAACCGTCTCCACTGTGGGGATAATCCCCGCAATGGAGCGCCTGGGGAAAAGTTATCCCGTGAATCTGGCCGTAAGTCTTCATGCCACGAGTGATGATGTCAGGTCCCGCATTATGCCCATAAACCGTACCTACCCACTGGAACAGCTCCTGAGGGCCTGCAAAAGATACCCTCTTCCGCCCAGGAAGCGAATAACCTTCGAGTACATTCTGCTGGATGGGATAAACGACTCCGAGTCGGATGCCCTGGCTCTGTCGGAAATGCTAAAGGACTTGAGGTGCAAGGTCAATCTGATACCTTATAATCCCTTTCCCGGGTCGCCTTTTAAAAGACCTGACGACCGCAAGATCGAGCGATTCCAGAACATACTTCTGGATCGCTATATAACGGCAACAACCCGTGAAAGTCGAGGTCTCGACATCGGTGCCGCCTGCGGACAACTGGTGGGAAGTCTGGAAAATGCGGAGGAATCCGAATATGGAAAAGCCGGATTTTGCTAAGGGAGGAGGTATCCTTCCCGTTGTGGTCCAGGATGCGGAAAGTCTGAAGGTGTTAATGCTTGCTTACATGAACGAGGAGGCGTGGAGGAAGACCGTTGAAACGGGGAAGGCTCACTACTGGAGCCGAAGCCGCGGGAAAATCTGGCAAAAGGGCGAAACCTCCGGACACTTTCAGGAAGTTCTTGAAATACTGATAGATTGTGATATGGACACCATACTCATCAAGGTTCGTCAACACGGCGGTGGTGCCTGCCACGAAGGTTACGGGAGTTGTTTTTACAGAAGAATTGATGGAGACGGATGGGCCGTTGTGGAGCCTCGAGTCTTTAACCCAGAGGAGGTATATGGAAAGTGAAGCAACTGGTTTTGGGAATTCCTAAAGGGAGTTTACAGGAATCGACGGTAAATCTTTTCCGCCGATCGGGCTGGAATATTTCTATTTCTGAGCGGAGCTACTTCCCTGAAATCAACGATCCGGAGATAAGCTGTGCCATTTGCCGGGCTCAGGAGATGTCTCGATACGTTGAAAACGGCACCTTCGATGCCGGCATTACGGGCAAGGACTGGATCCTTGAGAACGAATCCGACGTGGTGGTTGTTGCCGACCTGGTTTATTCCAAGGTGTCAAACCGACCAACTCGATGGGTGCTGGCCGTTCCCTTTGATTCACCAATCAGGGACATAAAGGATCTGGAAGGAAAAAAGATTGCGACAGAGCTCGTGGGCTTCACCCGCCGGTATTTCGCGGAAGCAGGAATCAACGTTAAGGTGGAGTTCTCCTGGGGAGCTACGGAAGCCAAGGTGATCGCCGGACTCTGTGATGCGATTGTGGAGGTGACGGAGACGGGCTCCACCATGAGAGCCAACGGGCTCAGGATCGTAAAGGAACTCATGCAGTCAAATCCCCAGCTGATAGCCAACAGGGATTCCTGGCAGGATCCCTGGAAGAGGGAGAAGATAGAGCAGATTTCGTTACTCCTTCAGGGAGCATTAAGAGCGGAAGACATGGTGGGCCTGAAGATGAACGTCCCGGAAGAGCGACTTGGTGACGTGATGGAAATATTGCCCAGTTTGAATGCTCCCACCATTGCCCACCTCTACAAAAGCAACTGGTTATCCGTTGAGGTTGTTGTCTCGAAAAAGGTCGTTCGGGACCTGATTCCTCAACTAATCAAGCGAGGTGCCGAGGGTATAATCGAGTATTCGCTGAATAAGGTCATATGAAAGGCCCAGCGGCCCTATTCTGGAGAGTCGATTATGAGAAGGCTCAGGAAGGCGGATTTTACGGGAAGATGGCTTTTCTGGGGTCTTGTTGCCTCTTTGCTCGTTGCCTGCGCAACGACACCTGAAAACAGGCTTGATCCGGAAACAGCCGTCCACGACGCGGCAAAGCTTCAAAAAATCGGAGAAAGCCATCTTGCTGCCGGAAACTATGCCATAGCTCTTAAGTACCTTACGGCAGCCGAAGCAAAGGGACATGATACTCCCGAACTTTATTACGACCTTGCCCTTGCCTATCGGGGGCGCGGTTTTACCGAACAGGCCCTGGTTTATCTCAGAAAAGCCATTTCTCTAAGGCCGGACTACCCTGAAGCGCACAATGCACTGGGGGCTCTTCTGGCCGAAAAGGGGCTTATTGACGAAGCCATCAGGGAATTCACGACCGCCCTCAACGATCCCTTCTACGAAACCCCTCACTACGCAGCATACAATCTGGGCAATCTTTACTACCGCCAGGGGAATTACACGAAAGCAGAAGAATACTTCCGTCAGGCTCTTCAACTCGCACCCAATTATGCTCAGGCGCATCTGCAACTGGGAAGGGTTCTTGAAAATAGAGGAGATAAAAAAGGAGCATTTTCGGAATACAAGGATGCGGTTGCATACGCCCCCCAGTGGGCGGAAGCCCACTTTCATTACGGAAGGCTCTGTAATCACTTTGGAGACCACGTCTGCGCACGGTACTCCTTTGAGCAGGTGATAAAGCTGGCACCGGAATCGGAAATGGCCACCGCCGCCCGGAATTACCTGAAGCAACTCGGTGCCACCTATCCCGGAGGTATCGGACAATGAAGTGCAGCCGTACCGAACATATATGCTCTTTCATAGTGATGGATGTTCTCGAGAAGGCTCAGGAGCTGGAAAAACGGGGTTGTGACATAATACACCTGGAAATAGGAGAACCCGACTTCGACACTCCTCTACCCATAAAGCAAGCCGGCATAAGAGCTCTGGAGGCAGGTGAAACACACTACACCCACAGTCTGGGAATCCAGGAACTGAGAGAAGCAATTTGCCGTAATTATGAAGCAGAGTACGGTATCTACGGGCTGGATCCCGACCAGGTGGTGATAACATCGGGCACATCACCGGCCTTTCTGGTGGCTCTGGGAGCCGTTCTGGAACCAGGAGACGAGCTTATCATAACCAACCCCTGCTACCCCTGTTACCCCAATTTCGCGAGATTTCTGGGCATTATTCCCAAATTTGTGAAGGTATATGAAGAAGAAGGATTTCAATATCGGATAGAAGACGTAAAGAATGCGATAGGCCCTCGTACAAAGGGCATACTCATAAATTCTCCAGCAAACCCCACGGGACATCTTCTTGATGCCGACAGGTTAAAGGGACTGGCGGGCCTGGGGCTCTGGATCTTCAGCGACGAAATATACCACGGCCTCGTTTACGACGGAGAACGCGCTCATTCCATTCTGGAGTTTACGGACAAATGCTTCGTATTCAACGGATTTTCAAAGAAATACGCCATGACAGGCTGGCGTCTGGGTTACGTTATCATTCCCAAGCCTTTCAAAAGAACCGTGCAGTGTATGGTCCAGAATTTCTTCATTTCGGCCAATGCGGCTTCTCAGAGGGCTGCACTGGTGGCGTTAACGGATGATCGAGTGGTAACAGAAACGAAAAAAATGGTTGATGAATACGACAGGCGCAGAAAGTTTATGATTTCCAGGCTGAAAGAGATCGGCTTCGGGATAGATCATGAACCCAAAGGTGCTTTTTACGTCTTTGCAAATGCCAAAAGCTTTGGATCGGACTCCTATCGGTTGGCCTTCGAGCTCCTGGAACAGGCACATGTGGGAGTTGCACCGGGAATTGACTTCGGAACCAACGGAGAAGGCTACCTTCGCTTCTCTTACGCAAATTCCATTGAGAAAATAGACGAAGCCCTCAACAGGATAGCTCAATATCTCGAGCAGAGAAAGAAATGAGTGAGAAAGGTCTCAAGATCACCCATGCAGAATTTTATAAATCCGTTTATTCGCTTGATCAGCTGCCGGAAGAAAAGCTCCCGGAGATCGCTTTCGCCGGAAGATCCAATGTGGGCAAATCATCACTGATTAACTGCCTCGTGCAACGGAAGAAACTCGTTCATACCAGCAGCACTCCTGGAAAAACCCGGAGTATAAATTTTTATCTGATAAACCGGTCCTTTTACTTCGTAGATCTTCCCGGCTACGGATACGCAAAGGTTTCGAAGAGCATTCAGGCCCGATGGAGGCCCCTCGTTGAAGGCTACCTGAAGGACAGGGCAACGCTTCGTGCCGTTGTACTCATTATCGATTCTCGCCACCCGCCGACGGCTTCCGATATCCAGCTAAAAGACTGGCTTCAATTTCACAGAATAAATACAATCCCGGTTCTCACGAAAATTGACAAGGTCCGTAAAAGCGATCGACAGAGGCACAGGGAAGAAGCATCACGTCTTCTGGGTATCCCCGTTGATGAAATTTTTCTGTTTTCTTCAACGGAGAAGATCGGGAGAGAAGAATTATTGAAGCAGATCGTTTCTCTTACGGAGCATCAATGAGGGTGAACAAAAGATGAGCAAACCGGAAACGGGAATATCTACTTCATGGCTTGGCGACAGCCCCAGAGGTGCGGAGGAGATTATCCGGCATATCGAAGCGCTGGGAGAAGTCGACGGTGTAGAAATTAATTATCGCATCACCGGTGAAACCTTTAATAAGCTGATAAGGGCTTTGAAATCACTGGGGTTGAAAATTTTCAGCCTCCACAACTTTACACCCATCCCATCAGACATCCCCTTCCACAGAGCCAGTGGGGACCTTTATAATCTTGCAAGTCGGGATCCCTTCGAACGAGAAGCGGCCGTAAAAAATACGGCAAGAACGATAGAACTGGCTCATGAACTCGAAGGCCCCGCTGTCGTGCTGCACTGCGGCAGGGTTGACATGGAAGCCGAATGGGACAGGATTCGCAAGTGGATGAAGGAGGGAAAGCTGGAAAGCGAGGAGGTAGCATCTTTCGTAAAACAAAAGCTTAATGAAAGAAACGGTCTGGCGGATTCCCATCTGGATGGTTTGCTCCTGAGCCTGGATGAGCTTGCAAATCTGGCCGATAGATATTCGGTGACTCTCGGTATAGAAAACCGCTACTCCTTCCATGAAATGCCCCAGGAGAAGGAATTGCTGATTATCTTTGAGAAGCTCCGGGGAGCACCCCTCGCTTACTGGCATGATACGGGCCATTTCCATGTAAACAGGGTGCTGAAAATCCTTAACGAGGAAATCTGGCTCAACCAAATTTTTCCGAACACCGCCGGCTGCCATGTTCATGATGTCATAGGCGTAGATGATCATCTGCCAATTGGAGAAGGAGAGTCTGATTTCCAGGACATCAGAGCAATTACGAAATCCAGACCGGACATTCCTCTAATCCTGGAGCTTAAGGCGGGTCTGGAAGACGGAAGAGTAAAAGAAAGCCTGGAAAGGCTTAAAGAAATGATAAACCGGTGGAAGGAGCAGGAAAATCAAGGAGAATAGCCTGAGATGACGAGAATCGTGCCCATCTCGCCCTTAAAGCCTTTGATCATGACCCTTATCATTTTCCTCACGGCAGCGAGACCCCTTCTTGCACAGGGCCCATCCGTGGAATCGAGATCGGCAGTTCTCATAGAACCGGAAACGGGTTCGATCATCTACGAAAGCAATCCAGACGAAAAACTCCCGCCTGCATCCCTTACGAAAATAATGACCCTTTACATCCTTTTTGAAGCCATTGAGCGTGGAGATGTAAAGCCGGACGATCTCGTTTTCGTCAGCAAGAATGCGTGGAAAACCGGTGGATCCAGGATGTTTCTTGAGGTCGGGTCCAGAGTTCCGGTCAGAGAACTGATAAAGGGCATAGCTGTGGCTTCCGGAAACGATGCGTGTGTTGCAATAGCAGAGCACATTGCCGGAAGCGTGGAAGCCTTCGTAAACATCATGAATCAGAAAGCGCAGAAAATGGGGCTTCACTCCACGCACTTTGTCAACCCTCACGGACTTGACGATCCGGAACAGTACACCACGGCCAGAGACATAGCCAGACTTGCGTCAATATACATTCGCACATTTCCACAGGCGCTGGAATACCATTCGATGGTCGAATACACATACAACGGCATAACGCAATACAACAGAAACAGGCTTCTAAGGCGTTACCCTAATGTAGATGGTCTAAAGACCGGCTACGTCTCCAGAGGCGGCTATCATCTGGTTGCAACAGCCAAAAGAGACGGCCTGAGATTAATTGCCGTGGTTATGGGGGCACCAAAACCCGTCGTCCGTGAACGGGACTGCGCAGAGCTACTTTCCTTCGGATTTCGAAGCTATACCTTAATAGACCCGACCCAGAAGATAAGGCCTATTTCGGTAAAGGTCTGGAAAGGCGTTGTTGATGAGACTCAAATCATCCCGGAACCTGCGGAAAGGATACTCATAAGAAAAATCGACGCCGACAGGGTTGAAACCAGGCTGAATGTTCCCGAGGAAATAACAGCACCTGTGAGGGCTGGTGAGGTTGTCGGTTCGGCTACCTTTTACCTCGACGGAAAACAACTGAGCTCGGTCAACCTCATAACAAAAACGGCAATTGCAAAAGCCCCCTGGTACACATCCATACTTCAGAGCATAAAAAGAAAAGTGGGTCTTTTCCCCCGGGAAATATCCGTGTCCGCCGTTGCAAAAGCAGGTGCTGTGATTGGTGGAATACTCCTGCTTGCCGGCTTCATCCGTTACCGGACAATGAAGCGTAAAAAAAAGCTGTATTCTTCTCGAATACGCTATTTTTAAGCATCTTTTTGAGGCTTTTCCTCGGTTTTATCTCGATCACCGATCGAGCACTGTGGGCTGGCTCAGGTAGGAATTCCCAGTCTGGGAAGAACCCACCTGTTCATAACAAACCACCCAACCACAATTGCCGCAAAGGCAAGCCACTCCATATTCATTCTCCCTTCAGGCCGGTACCCTACCGGCCGCCGGAACTCTATGCTCAGCTAAAACCCTGAGACCCACAGCCCGAAATCGAACTGCCGGTCATCCCAAGTGAAAAGCACCTGGAAACCAACCTTTCACAATTCGAAGCACCACAGGAAGGACAGGTCACATTTTCGGCATCTGCCTGTGAAAGAACAAGCAATTCGAACCTGGCATCACAGGAACAACAGCGGAACTCGTAAATGGGCATAAACACCTCCTGCTTTCATATTCCATCGACTCCGACGATCTGACAGCGTGTAAATATTAATCACTCCTATAAGAGATGACAAGGCTATTACGTAAGACCCTTTGAACCGATATGGGGAAGGTTCGGGCCCCTGGGGGCCCGAAGGTTGGAGGCTATCTAGAACAGGCTTCCGAAGTTTTCATCAACCTTGAAGAACTGCTTTTTTGCAGCTCCGCATATGGGGCATTTGTCCGGGGCTTCGTCCTCTGCAGTGTATCCGCAGATTTTGCACACGTAATAATCCTTTTCGGGAAACTGCTCAAGGTTTTCAAGAGCCTTTTTATAAAGCTCGGCATGCACCTTTTCAACTTCGTTGGCATACTTAAAACTGATTTCCGCCTGCTTTTCGCCTTCTTCCTGAGCTTCCTTAATCATCTGCGGATACATGGATGTAAATTCGTGGGTTTCTCCGCTTATGGCTTCCTGCAGATTTTCCTTCGTGGATTTTATTCCTTTGAGTACCTTGAGGTGTTTTAGAGAATGGATCATCTCGGCGGCAGCAGCGGCTCGAAAAAGCCTGGCCACACCCGGGTATCCTTCTTCAAGAGCCTTTTCCGCAAAGGCAAGGTATTTCCTCGTGGCCTGGGACTCTCCTGCAAATGCCTCTTTCAGGTTCTTTTCCGTCCTGGACATTTTTTCCTCCCTGGTTCTCTGTTGGTTAACCGTTATTCCACACTTCAAAGACCTTACCTGCAAGATCTGCTCCGGGCTTAAGGGTGTTTTTTCCCGGTTCCCATTGAGCAGGGCACACTTCCTGTCCCCCGCTTTGTCGAACATGCTGAAAGGCTTTTATCCGGCGAATCAACTCCTCTACATTGCGACCAACAGGAGCATTAACGATATCTGAGAATTGAATAACGCCGTCCGGATCAATGAGGAAAGTGCCTCTCAAGTTCAGGCCTTCATCTTCGTCGTATACACCATACAGTTTTCCCACCTTTCCGGCAAGGTCTGAAAGTAAGGGATAAGGCACTCCTCCTTCAATCATTTTTGAAAGTTCCACTTCTTGCCATACTTTGTGGACGAAGGGTGTGTCTATGCTTATTGCCAGAACTTCCACGTCCAGTTCTCTGAGTTCCTTATATCTTCTGGCTATGGTGACAAGTTCTGTGGGGCATACGAAAGTAAAGTCGGCGGGGTAGAATACCAGGAGTACCCATTTGCCTTTGTAGTCTGACAGGCTAATTTTTTGGATCTTACCGTTGTAAAATCCGTCCAGTTCGAAGTCTGGTGCCTTGAGTCCAGGTCTGATGCTCATTTTCATACCTCCTGTTAGTCCTTATTAATATTAATTCGCATTTTCATTTAGTAATTCGAACCTTCCATGTCAACCCCCGGAGGGATTTTTTAATTCCATCTTGACGCAAATCACTCATCATGATAGCAGATCATGCCTTTTCAGGTTGCTACTCTTTGCTTCCTTGCTCCTTCCTGCAAAAGGAAGGGGCTGCAGAAGCCAAAAGGAAGGAGGATTAAGTATGTTTCTGCGAAAGTACGAGGTTTTTTTCATCGTGGATCCCGATCTTTCGGACGAAGAGACCAGGGATCTGGAAACCAAGCTGACGGACATTGTGGTTCGCGAAGGTGGTCGGGTGCTTAACTACGCATCATGGGGCAAAAGAAAACTGGCCTACCCGGTAAAAAAACGGGATAGAGGCCATTACTTTCTCATGGAGATAGCCGCAGGGCCGGAGCTTCCTACAGAACTGGAAAGAAACATGCGTATTGACGAAAGGGTTCTTAAGTTTATAACCGTTAAGCTGGATGATCGATTTGACCCGGATAAGGAACAAACGGATGCAGCAGGCGAAGAAAAAACGGAGAAGTCGCCCGTTGCTGAAAGTCAGGAATCTCCTGAAGTGACGGTTGAATCTGACGAATCAGACCAGGAACAGGACGAAGAAAAGGTTGAATGAGGTGAGGGAAAATGGCCGTAACCAGACAGATAGTTAAGAAAAAGAGAAGGTTTTTCAGGCGCAAGAAGGTTTGTCGCTTCTGCGTGGATAGCTCTTTAAAGATAGACTACAAGGATCCAACGGTTCTCCAGAATTTCCTGACCGAGCGGGCTAAAATCGTTCCCAGGCGGATAACGGGTAACTGTGCCAAGCACCAGCGTCAATTAACTCGAGCAATCAAACGGGCTCGTCAGATGGCTCTGTTACCTTACACGACCTTCCATACCATATAAGTTGACGAAGTGTGGGAACCACGCGGTGGGTGAAAAAAGATGTTTTCTTACGCACCTGTTACGGTTCAGCAGGTTACCATATGGATAGGTCTTTCGCTGATCTTCTTCGGCTCGGCCGTGTGGTTTCCCTTTGTGGGACTTTTTCTGAGCTTCCTCACTCCAATTCCGTCAAGCCTTTCCGTCTATACCTGGGGCATCCCCTCCGGTTATGTGGTTCCCGTTGGAGCCCTTATTTGTGGAGGGCTTCTTTTCGGAGTTCTCGGTTTTGGGCAATCGCTGCCCTACTTTGCCCTGTTCCTGACACTCGGTGCCCTTATAGGGTATTTCGTAAGACAGGGTAGAAGTCGTGAATTTTGCGTGATGGCCGCCACGGCCTTTGTTTTTGCAGCAGGATCTTTGCTGTTTTTCCTGAAGCACCAGGGATCGGACGGAAGCATCTTCACCCGGCTGGAGGAAAAAACCTTCCAATACATAATGGCCCTGCTGAAAGATTCCGGGCTTGAAGAGGCGGAAAGGCCTTACATAAAAGAGCAAATACGACAGATGGTTCACATGGTTGTGAGGCTGCTTCCGGGAGCGTCTTTTGGATCGCTTCTGATATCTGCCGTCATAAACATCGTCGGGCTTGAACGCTATTCTTCTCAAAAAGGTTATCCTCTGCCGCGGTGGAGCAAACTGGCGTTGTGGAAAGCACCGGACTGGCTTGTATGGCCGGTAATATTTTCGGGCTTTGCGGCCCTTTTTGCGGCTTCTCTCAGGGCCATTGCCTTCAACCTTATAATAGTGCTGGGTGTGATCTATCTGTTTCACGGTATGTGCATTCTCGGCTTTTTTGCCGAAAAATGGAAGCTTTCCTGGTGGGTCAAAGCACTCGCCATTTTTCTTATCGTAACCCAGCAGTATCTCACCCTACTGGTTGCTTTAACGGGCTTTTTCGACACGTGGGCAAATTTTCGTAAGATTTCAAAGACAGGAGAGGAGACCAGAGATGAAGGCAGTTGAGGTTATCCTATGTGAACATGTTCCGTCTCTCGGAAACATCGGCGAAATCGTTCGTGTCGCTCCGGGATACGCCCGTAACTATCTAATCCCCCGGGGCCTGGCATTACCCGCAACGGGGAAGAACATTCGTGAGCTTGAACACAGGAAGATGCTTCTTGCAAAAAAACGTGAAGAATTCAGAAAACAGATGCTCAGCGTTGCAGAGAAGCTCAACAACGTCACGCTTACGATGGTGAGAAAGGTAGCCGAGGGAGACAAGCTTTACGGGTCCGTAAGTGCCACCGACATACTCGAAGCTCTTGAAGAACAGGGATTTACGGGTCTGGCCAAGAAAAACATACTTCTAGACCAGCCCATCAAGAAGGTCGGTGAATTCAAGATCACTATTAAGGTAGAATCTGACATAAAAGCCCAGATCACCGTTCTTGTGGTGCCCGAAGGAGCCGAGACTCCCACCGGGGATACAACTCCGGTTGAAGAAACAGAGGAATAGCACACTTTGAGCCGGGTGCTCGGGGAAGAGTATGAGTGGAATTATTGAGGAATTACAGAAGATTCCGCCTCACAGCAGAGAGGCAGAACAGTCATTGCTCGGGGGGCTTCTTCTCGACCCTTCGGGTATCCCGGCCGTTCTTGAAATTCTCAAAGGGGATGAGTTTTACTTCGAATCCCATCGCAAGATCTTCAGAGTGATAACGGAATTGTTTGAAGCAAACAAACCCATTGACCTCGTTACGGTTTTTGAGCGGCTCAGAGAGAGGAACGAATTAGAGGATATAGGCGGTCTTGAGTACTTAGTAGCCCTTACGGAAAGGGTGCCTTCGGCGGCGAATGCACCGGTTTATGCCAGAATTGTTGCCGACAGAGCGGTATTAAGGAGCCTTATACAGACCTCCGGAAAAATAATTTCCTGGTGTTACTCTCACCCGGAGAGTGTGGAAGAGGTTCTTGATAAGGCGGAGGCGGCAATATTTCAGATTTCCGAATCGCGGATACAGAATTCCTGTAGTCCGATTGAAGAAATCGTAAAGCATAACCTGGTTCGTATCGAAGACTATCGAACAAACAGGGGTATAATCACCGGTATTCCATCTCATTTTATAGATCTGGATCGACTCACCGCAGGCTTCCAGAAGTCCGATCTGATTATTATTGCCGGAAGACCCGGTATGGGTAAGACCGCCTTTGCTCTTAACATTGCCCGCAACGTGGCTCTGGAGAGCAACATCCCCGTGGCTTTCTTCTCGCTGGAAATGAGCAAAGAGCAGGTGGCTATGAGGCTCATGTGCGCAGAAGCCCGGGTTGATTCCCAGCGTATCCGGACCGGTTTTCTCAGTCAGGAAGAGTGCAGGAGGCTGATGGCCACGGGCGAAACCTTCATGAAGGTGCCTCTCTTCATAGACGATCAACCGGCAATAACCCCTCTGGAGCTCCGTGCCAAAGCCCGGCGTCTTATGGCAGAACACGGTCTCGGGCTGATAATCATAGACTATCTGCAGCTTATGAGGATTCACGGACGTTTTGAACGGAGAGAACAGGAAATTTCGGAAATTTCACGTTCTTTGAAAAACCTCGCCAGGGAGTTAAACATCCCGGTGATTGCCCTTTCTCAGCTCAACCGCAAGGTTGAAGAAAGGCACGACAAGCGACCTCAGCTTGCCGATCTCAGAGAATCCGGAGCCATAGAACAGGATGCCGACGTGATACTCTGCCTCTACCGCGACGAGGTTTACAACCGTGATACGAAGGATAAGGGAATTGCCGAAGTTCTTATAAGAAAACAGAGAAACGGACCTCAGGGAACCGTTAGACTGGGATTTATTGACTCTTACACGAGATTCGAAAACCTGGCTTATGAGAGAGACTATGAGTACTGATATGGCGCAGATAAAGGCCTGGAACCCCGAGAGGGAATTTTTGACCCGGGACGAACTCATAAACCTTCAGGAAGAGCGCTTCTTGAAAACCGTTGCAAGGGCCTGGGAATCTCCCTTTTACCGAAAAAAGTTTTCGGAGCTGGGCCTAAGCCCATCAGACATCAAAGGTCTTTCCGATCTATCCAGGCTCCCCTTCACAACCAAGGACGATCTTCGCTCCGCCTATCCTTACGGGTTTTTGACCGTATCAAGAGATCGTCTGGTTAGACTTCACGTTTCTTCCGGTACGACGGGCCGTGCAACCGCCGTTTTTTACACGCGTCGTGATATAGACTCGTGGGCAGAGCTCATGGCACGCTGTTTTTGCATGACAGGAGCCGGCCCCGGCGACGTGTTTCAAAACATGAGCGGCTACGGGCTCTTCACGGGAGGATTGGGCTTTCACTACGGCGCAGAAAAAGTGGGAATTCTTACGATACCCTCGGGTGCCGGCAACAGCAAACGCCAGATACAGCTTATGAAGGATTTTGGAACCACCGTAATCCATGTTATCCCGAGTTACGCACTTCGGTTAATGGATGTCTGCCAGGAAATGGGTGTGAATCCCAGGGAGGACCTCAACCTTCGCATAGGCTATCTGGGAGCAGAACCTTATTCAGAAGAGGTTCGCCAGCGGGTTCAGAACTTTTACGGCATCAGAGTGTATAACAGCTACGGTCTTTCGGAAATGAACGGCCCCGGAGTCGCCTTCGAGTGCCTTTATCAAAGCGGACTGCATCTCTGGGAAGACGCTTACCTCATGGAAGTCATAGACCCGGACACCCTTGAACCGGTTCCCGACGGCACGATAGGAGAACTGGTCCTGACAACTCTTGACCGTGAAGGAATGCCTCTTATCCGGTACCGCACGAGAGACCTCACCAGAATTATCCCGGGTCAGTGCCCCTGCGGGAGACCTCACAGACGAATAGACAGGATTCAGGGAAGATCTGACGACATGTTCATAATCAAGGGTGTAAACATCTTTCCGATACAGGTCGAGCAGGTCTTGATGGCCATACCGGAGGTTGGTTCCAATTATAGAATTGTTCTTACGAGAGAAGATAATCTCGATCAGATGACCGTACAGGTTGAAGTGACGGATAGAGTGTTTATAGAAGATATGCGACATCTTCATAAGTTGCGGGAGAAAATCGCGAAAGAGCTCAAGAGCGAGCTTTTGGTTACTCCCAGGGTTGAACTTGTTGAGCCCAACGGGCTTCCCGGGGGTGAGGGCAAGGCTGTCCGGTTAATCGACTTAAGAGGAAAAAGCGGAGAAGGCGGCGTCTAAGAAAGCCCATGGGAAATCAAATAATAGATTTCAGTGAAGAGAAAATTAAGAGGCTTCCTGCGGCAGAATACGCTCAGGTTGTTATGAGGCTTCCTGCAAAACGAAGGATGGAAGCCATTCTGGATCGAGCGGATGCTGTAGCCGTCGTTCGGTCTATGCCACTTCAGGACTTTTACATGACCGTTATGGAGGTGGGTCCCGACGATGCCCTGCCCTTGCTGAGCCTTGCCAGCACAGAACAATGGATTCACATATTCGACATGGAGTGCTGGAACAAAGACCGCATTGTGCCGGGGGAAGGCATAGCCTGGCTGGATCGGCTTGCGAGAGCCGGCTATGAGCCTCTGGTTCAATGGCTATACAACGTGGAGTTCTTTTTTCTAATATCCATGATCAAACAGTGGATAAGGGTTGTCATACGCCCGGATGACATAGACCTTACGGAAGCACTGGATTATCTGCCTCCGCACACGATTGACGATCAATATTTCTGGGAATGCAGGTATCCACAATATGAGGATTTAATCCGTCATGTGTTGAGCATTCTTTTTGAGACCAACTACGGGTATTATAAAGAAATCATGGAGCATGCCGTTTATGGTCTTGACGCCGAGATGGAGGAAGAGGCCTATCGGTTTCACAAGGGACGGCTGGAAGACCAGGCAATACCGGATTATTACGACGCCCTGACGATATATGTTCCCATGGAACCATCAGAAGTTGCAAGGACCAAGATGCGCTATCTTGCTGCCGAACCCGTAATGTCGCCTCCTTCCTTTGCCGTCGTTAAGCTTGAAGAATCGGAAGATTTGTTCTCCAGAGCCCTCGGCCGCATAGAGAATAAAGCCGTCCTGGAATACATTCAACTAGAGCTTGCTGCTCTTGCCAACAAAGTTATTATAGCCGATCGGGTCAGGTTTCAGGATAGTGAGCTCCTTCGAGAGTGCCTTGATAAGGTTCGGGCGACCTTAAATCTTGGGCTCCACATTTTGAGCCGTCCCGGTGTTAATCCTTCTTCAGCGGCGCAAATCCTCATGAACGTTTATCTGGAGCACATCTTTCGTGTCGGGTTGGAGCCTTTAAAGAAGCTCGGCAGGCGGGCCAGACGACTTGTGGAACACGGCTGGATAGCCAGGTGCCCTCTGGGCATGAATATTCTCGAACCCGAATGGTACGAGTTCGTAGATCTTTTATGTCAACCTTTTCCGCAGTTACAGCGCCATGTTCCGGGTAGAGCCCCCTTTCCTGATTTCTTCCGAAGGCCTTCGGAGGTCTCTGAAGCTCAAGAGCGTCTGGATACGGTCCTGTGCATGGGAATAATACTTGATTCCATCGAAGTTCCCTGGCAGGAGCTAACCGAGAACCTATGGCGGGAGGGTCATTATGCATCTATAGAAGACGTAACCGTAAGCGTATTGCTTTTCACAGCCGCAGCACATTCCCTTGTTCATGAAAAACCCAGGTTCACAGCCCGTCCTATTCCCGTCGCCGACTGGGAGAAGATATTTCCTCTCTTACACCCCGATGCCCTGATCCCTCACATACGGACGTGGCTCTCCATTAACGTACAGGGAGAACAGTGGCAAAAGCATGTAAATAGCTACATTCAAAGTATTATAAATGCCTATCTGGAAGAAATGGGGCCCTTCTACAGACGCGGCGAAACTCCCGACCCTCGATGGGTAAAATTCTTCCTTTTCACTCAATAAATTCCACAAACCCGGCTGACAGAATCTCTCTTTCTCCGTCCACTTCTTCCAGGCGCACCCGTACAAGCTGTCCCTTGTGGGCCGGGAAGGGGATTCTGGTCACAACGGTAAGGTAATTACCCGAGGTGCCCTGCCATACTCCTTCTTCGGGAGACAGAGCTTTTTCCAGAACGACTTCAACATACCTTCCCTTCTGTTTCTCCATGAAAGAAAGCTTTTTCTTCCTGCCCAGCTTTCTGAGCTCGGAAGCCCGGGCCTTCCGAATGGACTTCTCAACAGATCCTGCAAACCTGGCAGCGGGAGTACCCTTGCGGGGAGAATAAGGAAATACATGAAGGTAAGTGATCGGTAGCTTCTCGATCAGGCTGTAGGTAGCCTGCCAGGCTTTCTCATCTTCTCCGGGGAAACCTACTATAACATCGGCTCCAATAGCCGCATGGGGAAAGTGTCTTCTTATTGAGCTGATTACTTCGGCGTAATCCTGGGGATCGTAATGACGGTTCATCCGCTTTAATATTTCTCCGTCTCCGCTCTGAAGGGGAACATGAAAGTGGTGGCAGATCCAATCTTTAGTCGAAAGATAGGAAATGAGCCTGTGGTGGCATTCGCCGGGCTCAAGTGAGCTCAACCTGACCCTCGGCCGGACGAGACCGCGGTGCTCCAGCTCTATTAGAAGTTCCAAAAGAGACATGGGCTTTCCATCACGAACCCAGGACCAGCTCCCCATATGTATGCCCGTTAAAACTATTTCCGAAAAGCCGGCTTCACGTATAATCTCGGTCTCGCCGCATACTTCCTCGGGGGAAAGTGATCTGCTTTTGCCCCGGACATAGGGAACGATGCAGTAGCTGCAGAAAGAATCACAGCCGTCCTGAATTTTCACGTATGCCCGTGCTCGATCCTGTAACATGCTGGCAAAACTCAAGGGAACGATTCGAGAAAAACGTCTTGGGTCCGACAGCCGTACAACGGGCTCCTTACAGGTGGATCCGCCAAGAAGGATCTCTGCAATTTCATACTTCTCTTCATTACCCAGCACGTGCGTAACCAATCCCTTACGGGCCAGTTCCAGACCTTCGAAGTGAGCGGCACACCCCATCAAAACGATCGCCCCGGCCCGGGGATTAGTCCTTCGGGCTCGGTAAATAAACTGCCGCGTTTCGTAGGCAGCCCGCGATGTAACGGTGCATCCATGAACAATATAGATGTCGGCGGCTTCTTGAAAATCCACCACCTCAAAGCCACTGCGCCTGAGGGATTCTATCAGATAGGAAGATTCACACTGATTAACCTTGCAACCAAGAGTCTTTACTGCAACTTTTTTCATTTAAAGCCGCTATCCTCCCCCTTCGGTCATCTCTAGGCTGAAATAATGAGCTCAGCCCCGGTTTTTGACCTTTCTCAACTCGTCCAGAAGCTCCTTTATTGAATACGGTTTTCTTATGAATCTCACATTCCTGTACCCTTCTGCCCTTTTCTCCGCAGATGCCGAAATGTAACCACTTGCAATTATAACGGGCACATCGGGAAGGCGTGAACGAATCTCCTCAAGGCACTTCCAGCCGCCCATACCCGGCATGTTGAGATCCAGAATGATCAGACTAATTGATTTTCCCACAGCGTCAACAAGCTCAAGTGCTTCCTCACCGGAAGTGGCACCGAGGACCTCAAAATTCTCCCGTCTCAGGATTTCGGCTACAAAATCGAGCACCAGCTGCTCATCGTCCACTACGAGAACAGCCGGCCTCTCCTCAGTGTCCTTCTTATGACACGTCGCGGGAGCTTCTTCCGATGGCCTGTCCGGCACAGGTTCGGCCGGAGCGTCGAGCTGATGGTATTCTCGAACAGGCAGATAGACGGAAAATGTTGACCCCTGACCTGGCGAGCTTTTTACTTCAATACGCCCTTCATGGGCCTGTACAATCCCGTAAACCGCCGAAAGTCCCAGCCCAGTACCTTTACCGGGTCCCTTGGTCGTAAAGAAAGGCTCGAATATTCTTTCGAGCAGATCAGGGGCAATCCCGCAACCGGTGTCCTCCACATCTATTCTGACCCAACCCCTGCAGCCCACATCCGTTTCATGACAGGACCTGATTCTTATAACACCGGGCTCTCCTTCTCTTATAGCATCCCTTGCATTCACAACGAGGTTGATCAAAGCGAGCTCCAGCTGACGAGGGTCTGCCTTTATTGCCGGCAGGTTTTCTGCAAGAGAGGTTTCAATTTTTATCATTCTGGGAATGCTGGTTCGGAGAAAGTCCAGTGTATCCAGAATTAAACGATTAACATCCAGGACCTGAAGCCTGGGTTTGTGCTCCCTGGAAAAGGTTAGAAGGTGTTCCACCAGCTCTTTGGCCCTCTCCGAAGCCCCTTTTATCCTGACAAGCCATTCATAACGGCGATCCGTTTGCCCCGTTACATCCAGCGCGAGCTCGACATAGCCCGAAAGAATCTGCAGAAGGTTGTTGAACTCGTGAGCAATTCCGCTGGCAAGTGTTCCCAGTGCCTCCATTTTCTGACTCTGAGCAAGCATCTTTTCCAGCTTTCTTTTCTCTTCTTCCGCTTCAACCTGAGCGGTCACGTCGTGAAAAACCACGACCGCTCCCGTAACATTTCCGTCTCCGTCACGCAGCGGGGATATACTGTCCGTCACAAACTTATTTGATCCATCCGGGGAAACCAGTCTGATCCGGTCCTGGAGCCTTATTACAGCGCCGTCTCGAACGACTTTATCTACAATACGGGCCACATCGAGTTTGTGCTCTGCTTCATAAAGCCTGAAGATCCTCTCAAGAGGCTTACCGAAGGCCTGGAATCTGTTCCATCCCGAAAGCAATTCGGCCATACCGTTCATCCTCATAACCCTACCGTATTTATCAACGGCAATTACAGCATCTCCTATCGACTCAACCAGCCAGAAGAGTTCTCTGCTCATCTCTTTGGTTATCCTTTCTCTTTCTTTTAGCTTTTTATAAGTGCATATTATCGCCTCCGCGAGTTTCTTCAGCTCTTTAATATCCGACCCCAGGGTAATGGAAGAGGGTTCCGGTAACTTCTCGCCTCGCTGGACGGCTACGGCCAAATTGACCAGACCTTCAACGGGGCCGACGACTGCACTCCTCAAGCGGTTTTGAAATTTGAAGATTATCACGGCAATAGCAAAGCTTACGGAAATAATGATTCCCACCACGAGGATCAGCGGAAAAAAGAAAGTTTTCAGGGGACGAATGATGGTTACCACCCACTCCCAGGGTCCCACATACCGGCCCGTGGCAAGTACATAGTGACCCCCGTAGAAACCAACCGTCGTCGTTAACCCGTAGTATCCGATAATCTTTCTGAAGATCGGTTCATGAGCGAGGTTCTCCCGCTCTATGACCAGTTTCATGTCAGGATGGCAGATAATGTTTCCGTACTTATCGGTAATAATCACCGAAGTTCCGGGATATGAAGCAGCCCATGTCATTACGAGGTTATAAATAGAAGCCAGATTTAGTTCTCCGAATGCCATCCATCTATCGGCTCTTACAACAACTCCCACCGTCATTGTGTCCAATTCGGGATTGTAATAAGGAACGGAAACGGCAGGCCATTCTCTTAGATCCGGGAAATACACCACGGGAACCCCGGCCTTCATCAATTCAAGATATACTTTGCGATCCGAATCAATGGATGCCTCTATGTGGTCCGTTTTGACCAGCAAGATTCGATAAAAGTCAGAGACATTCCTGATTTCGTAAACCTCCGCACCTCCGACACTTTCGTGCTCCCATGCCAGAACTCTCAGCAAATGATGCGCATTGGATAGATATTCCGAAATGTTCTGATTGAGAAAATCCGCTATCATCTGATGGCTCTTTCTGGTACTGTGGATCTGCCAGCCCATCAAAAGGGTCGTCGTAAAAATTCCCACTATAACAAAAGGAATTAGAAGAGCTCTGACGAAGTAGCGGCTCACAAAATCGGCGAGTGTCATAACTCAGGGCCTCGTCATTTTTATTCGGTTTATCAGCTCAAACTCTCCGCCTCTGACGGTTACGAGATAAAAATCGCCGCTGGCATCCCCATATTCGTCGAGAATGATCCTGCCGGAAAGGGCCGTAAAGGTTCGGGGCCTGGAAAGTTCTTCTTTTAAATTATTGAGGTCATCGTTGCAATTTCTCAATGCTTTCACCAGAAGTTTTACGGCATCGTGGGCACGCACGGCGGGAAAAGCAGGCTTTATTCCGTAGCGGGATCTGTAATCCCATGAAAACCTTCTTAAAGGTTCAGTCGCTTCCACCGGCATGTTGTCGGCCAGAAGCAAAATCCGCTCAGCCGCAATGCCTGCCTGAGCAATAAGCTCTTCGGTTTGAGCCCATCCGCAGGAAAAAAACCTCAAGGAGGGGTATTTTTGCGAGAGCGTCCTCACCATTTGTCCCGTATGTCGTGCCGAGGCCATAATTACCAGAGCATCGGGATTGTGGTACCCTATCTTTTCAGATAGGGATTCGATAAATCGATCGTCCAGAGGGTCGATGGTTAGATCGCAAATCACCCTTCCCTGCAATCTCGTATATTCCGACACAAAGGCCTGTTTCAGAGGAGCAGTGTGAGCCTTATTGCGTACATCGTCCGCGACACAAACCCTCTCTATTTCCGGACGGCCGGCTATTACCCGTGCAAGCATCACCGCAGCCTTGTCCGTCTCCGGCTGTATTCGGAAAAACAGATCTTTCTTGCCCGAAAGCCACGGGGTTGATGTAGTGGGCGAAAGCAGGGGAATCCCTACAGACGAAGAATCCTTCACAACGGCCATTGACTGTTCGCTGGTCATTGGCCCCACCACGGTTACGACCCCCTCACGGGCCAGAGCTTCATAACCCCTTACGGCACCATCAAGAGTGCTTTCGTCATTATAAACGATCAACGTAATCCTGCGTCCTCCGATGCCGCCATTTCGATTTATATCTTCCACGGCAAGGCGGGCACCATTTCTGCCGTGCACACCCAGGTCTGCATAGGGACCGGTAAGCGGGCATAGTAAACCTATCTTTATGGGTTTTTCACGGCAGGCAACGCATAACAAGGCGACGACAAGAACGGCAACGGTCTTCAGTCTCATCAAAAGATGCCTCTTCTTTCTTATAATCTGCCAGCCAGCAGAAAACCTCAATGAAAGGACTTCCCGGTTCTCGGCAGGTCACAATCCGCCAGCCTGCGATCTATAAAGGCCCGGATTTCGGGATGTAGGGCCTTATCGGGAGGCATGCGAAAGTCCTCCGCCGTAACGTCGATCTCATCCCAGCAATCCTTAACGATTGTAACATCTTTTCCAAGGGGGGCCCATACACTGGGGTCTGTTCGGCCAAATATTACACAGCATGCCGCCCCTACGGCAGCGGCAAGATGACTTACACCGGAGTCGTTTCCGAGATATATCCGTGATGTTGCCAGAATGCGTGCGAGTTCCATAAGTTCCGGACCGTCCACCACGGATACCCCGGGCAATTCTTCTAAGCTCTTAGCAAGAGGCCTGGCTACATCGTCCGCGGGACCGATTACGATAAGGACCGGAATTGCGGGATATTTTTGTTTTATGTAGAGAACGGTAGCCCGCCAGTTTTTTAAGGGCCAGATCTTCCTCAGTCCACCACTGCCGGGATGGATAACAACGGGTCGGTCTTTTGAACAAGAGGCGGAAAGGAGACCCTTTTCGTGATCCAGAGGATTGAAGTATTGCAGTTCAAGGGGAAAACCGAGTTCCTTCAGCTGATCCCTCAGGAAAAAGGTCACATGTTTTTTTACGCAGGAATTTAAGTCAGGAAAGGACTGTACCCAATAGCATACATCGTTGCCCAGTCTTTTATTCAGGCGATCCACGACATTTCTGAGAAATTTCTGACCAAAGAAGAAGGCAGCCTTTGATTCGGTCAGTACATTCGGAACTTTCGCCTTTTTCCAGAGAAAATCATCAAAAAAAGGCGCAATCGAAGAACTGTCGTGGGGGATAAAGCCGGCGAAAAAAGGCGCATTCCTTACCAGTGCCACATAGTCCCGCCTCGCCATAAAGTAAACCTGCACCTTCATAAACTCCGATAGACCTTTGATCACCGGGCATGCCAGCAAGAAGTCTCCCAGCGCCCCCCGATGAAAAACCGTAATTTTATCCATTATCCTCTACCGTAACGGCTATTCCTTTACGGCCGATATCGGGCCCGGAAGGCTATATCAAAAACCGGCATAAGTGTCCACATTGCCGGGCTTCGTAAGCTTTAAACCTTCAGGACCTTAATAGGAATCGTGAAATAAAAGCAAGGCCACGAAATTTCTGTTTCAGTCTCAGGTGCCCAGGAAAAAATTAGACAAACCATCGGGTAATCCTTAAAGGAAATGGTTATATTTTAGACAGAGAGAAAAGGGAAAAAACTTTAAGAACAGAAAGGAGAATGCTATGACGGAAGAAAACACCAGAACCCTTATGAGAATTCAGAATTCGGAAGAACCCGGGCAGTTTATCGAGCTGAATTGGGATCCTGAAACACAAAGCTTTGAAACGAAGGGGCTTCGCGAGCTCTTTGACATAAAGGAAATAAGAATTCGTCCCGAACACATTCTTTCAAACCTTGAAGAATACGCCTGGATACTGCATTGGCTTCTCGAATCCATGTCCACAGCGAAAGACCTGAACATTCCTTTTACCTACCAGTCGCCTTTCACAATTGGAAACCGCTCTTATGAGCTCAAAGACGAGGGAGAATACGTAAGCCTTGCTCCTGTTGAATCTACGGAAAAAGTCCTTCACTAACACGAAAAAGCAGGCGGCCACACTCATAAATGCGGCCGCCTGCACCTCATCTTAAAGAACAGGCGATCCCGGAGAAATATCCCGATCACAGGTTAGAAGAGAAAGCCGATTTTCCGACTCTGCGGCAAGTACCATACCTTGAGACTCAACGCCCATCAGCTTCACCGGCTTCAAATTGCACACCACGACAACCTTTTTTCCTATTAGTTCTTCAGGCGAGTAGTGCTGGGCGATACCCGCAACGACCTGCCTTTTTTCTCCCACATCCACCACAAGTCGTAACAGCTTCTTCGAGCCGGGAATTGCCTCGGCCTCAAGAACATTCCCGATCCTCAGATCGACTTTTCTGAACTCATCGATACCCAGCATCTCCGTTCTCCGTTCTGCCTCTTCAGGTTTGCCCTTTTCCGGGCTTACAGGTTCTTCGGACCTTCGAGTCCTCCAGGCTTCAATGTCCACTCTCGGAAATAGTGCTTTGCCTTTTTCTACCGGCACTCCTTCCTGAAGTGCCGGAAAGCCTGCATCCGATTCCCACCTCAAATCTCTAGCCTTTATCGACCTTCCAAGCCGCTTCAACATCTCTTCGGCCGTACCGGGCATAACCGGAGCAATCATGACTGCCACGAGATGATTGATCTCAAGGAGTGTACGCAGAACCCGGTTAAGATAGTTTCGTTCGGATGCGCTTTTAGCCAGCTCCCACGGGGCCGTCTCGTCCACATACTTATTAGCAGCATTTATCAGTTCCCAGACGCTCATCATTGCTTTGTGAAAGCCGAAGGTCCTCATTGAAGTATCGTAGGCTGCTTTCGTGGATTCTATTTGCTCATGAATTGCTTTTTCCCGGGGACCCGCTTCTCCTTCCAGAGGCGGCACCTTTCCATCACAGTACTTTTGAACCATCGCCATTGTTCGGCTGAAGAGATTCCCCAGATCGTTTGCAAGGTCGGCATTGAGGCGTTGAATCAGTGCCTCTTCACTGAAGTTGGCATCCAGGCCAAAGACCATTTCACGGATTAGAAAATACCTGAAGGCGTCAAGGCCGTAAACTGAGACCAGATCGAGAGGGCGCACCACCGTGCCCTTACTCTTACTCATTTTACCTTCTTCTATCTTCCAGTAGCCATGGACCATCAGAGACCTGTAAGGTTCGATCCCTGCCGCCTTAAGCATGGTAGGCCAGTAGATACCGTGAGGCTTCAAAATGTCCTTCGCTATAATGTGATGCGCCACCGGCCAGAATTTTCTGAACAGCTCTCCGTCGGGATATCCCAGGGCGGAAATATAATTTATCAAAGCATCGAACCAGACGTAGGTAACGTATCTGTCATCAAAGGGAAGCGGTATTCCCCAGTCAAGTCGTTCTTTAGGTCGGGAAATGCAGAGATCTTCAAGCGGTTCTTTTAGGAAGGAAAGAACTTCATTCCTGTACCTTTCGGGTCTGATGAAATCGGGATGATCCTCTATGTATTTAACAAGCCAATCCTGATACCGGCTCATTCTGAAGAAGTAGTTCTCTTCCTCACGCAGGACAGGCGGCTTATCATGATCGGGGCATTTGCCGTCTACAAGCTCCCGCTCCGTATAGAATCTTTCACAACCAATGCAATAGAGCCCCCTATAGGATCCAAAATAAATATCCCCCGAATCGTAAACCTTCTGAAGAATATGCTGAACCACCCTTTTGTGCCGTTCCTCGGTGGTTCGAATAAAATCGTCGTTTGAAATGTTTAACTTAGGCCAGAGCTCTCTGAAGAGCCGACTTATCCTGTCCACATAAGCCCTGGTATCCTCGCCTGCCTCTCTTGCCGCCTGAGCGATCTTGTCCCCATGTTCATCCGTTCCGGTCAGGAAGTATGTTTCGTAGCCCATGAGTCTGTAAAACCTGTTAACCACATCGGCTACGATAGTGGTATAGGCATGTCCTATGTGTGGTGCAGCGTTCACATAGTAAATCGGAGTAGTTACGTAGAATCGCTCCATCCTTCATCTCCGTTGTCATAATCTGTCAGGTCCAAGTCCTCTATATTGTCGTCTTCCCCTTCCATCTTATCTTCGTTATCCGGCATGGGATAAACAATGTCTACCAGCCTTCCCTCATCCAGCTCAACGGTGATGGTTCGCTCGAGTACATTCTGTCTTATGACCTTCCCGCTACCCCATTCCGTTTCGATTCGCTTACCGACCCTGGGGAGTCCCTGTTTTAGATAACCGTAAACCTCGCTTTCATACTGGAGACAGCACATGAGACGACCGCAAGCTCCGGAGATTTTCAGTGGATTAAGGCTAAGGTTCTGTTCTTTTGCCATTTTGATGGATACGGGATGGAACTTCTTTAGAAACTGTGCACAGCACACAGGCCGACCGCACATGCCGAGCCCGCCCACCATTGCCGCATGGTTTCTCACGCCGATCTGACGAAGCTCTATCCTCATTCTCAGGTGACGAACAAGGTCCTTAAGGAGTTCTCTGAAATCAACACGACCGTCTGCCGTGAAGTAAAAAATTATCTTGGATCCATCGAAAAGCAGTTCCACATCCACGAGTTTCATGGGAAGCCCATGAGCTCTGATACGTTCAAGGCAATATTCCCTGGCATACCGCTCGAAATCTCTGTCTCTCCGATACTTCTCAAGTTCCTCGTCCGTAGCAGGCCTTTCTATCGTTTTTATCTTCAGCCTGCTGCCACTTTCCTCAAGAGGCACAGGGTCTTCCACCACAACCCCCACGGCAGGCCCTTCCGGGGATTCGGCAATCACATAGTCGCCCTTCTTCACATCCCAGGGACCGCAGTCGAAGTGGTAAACAAACCCACGCTCACGAAACCTCACACCTACTATACGCTTCATAAACAGCTTCCCTCAGAACAAGCCCCACTTCCTCCATCAGCATCAGCTTATTGACATTTACCTTAAGGGCCTGTTCCCCTTCCTCAACGAAGTCAAAGGCATCAAACCAGCCCTCTTTCAGAGCCTTCTTACTACGAATCGCTTCTCTTATAAAGAGAATCAACCAGAGTTTTAAGAGCTGAAGGGTTTCTTCAAGCGAATTTTCAGATTCCACGAGTTCTCGTACTTCTTTGAAAAAATATCTTAAGGGCACACGGCCCAGCTTCTTCACCCACTCGTCTATCCTGTTCCACTTCTTTCTATGATCACCGTCAAGCCACTTTTCCAGGTTTGCCCTGCTGCCCTGAGCAAGGAATGCGCAGAGACCGGCTTCTTCCGGTGTCAGATCCTTTAATTGCCGTGCGGTTCTGATCAACTCATCATAAGGCACGGGCTGAAGCGTGATAGTGAAACATCGAGAACGCAAAGTAGGAAGCAAGGCATAAACGTTGGAGGCGAGCAGAATAAAAACATTGTGAGCCGGGGGTTCTTCGAGCGATTTAAGCAGTGCATTGGCCGCTTCGTCACCCAGCCTCTCGGCATCCTCCAGAAGTATTACCCTGCGTTTTGAGGCAAGAGGGGCAAAGGAAAGTTCTGAGGCAATCTCTCTGACCCGATCGATCTTTATAGCCTGTCCTTCCGGACGAAGGACCATCAGGTCGGGATTCATGCCCGACAGAAGTCTGCGGCAGGAAGAACACCCTCCGCAGGCCATGCCCGTAAACTCAACTTCGGGACCTCTGCACATAAGAGCGGCAGCGAAGGCTTCCGCGAGCAGGCGTTTTCCTATGCCGGGTCGTCCGGCAAGGACAACGGCATGGGGAATCCTGCCCCGTTTGATGAAACCCGTTAGCAACCTCTCCGCTCTGGCCTGCCACCACACACTTTCAAATTTCAGATTCATCACGAACTTCCCCGTAGCCTCTCGCAAATGTCAAGCACCCTTCGACAGAGGGTTTCTGGATCCGCCGTGGCGTCAAGCACAACATATCTGTCCGGATCGGACCCGGCTATTTCAAGATAACCCTGTCTCACCCGCTCCATAAAGGACCTTCCCAGCCGCTCCCATCTGCTTAAAACTTCCGGTCTATCTTCAATCCGTTTTGCCGCAACCTCCACGGGGCAATCCAGTATAAAAGTCAGGTCCGGCCTAAATCCCTCCAACACGGCATCCGAAACTTTCTTCAGGGCCTGAAGGTTAAGGCCCTGGCCATATCCCTGATAGGCAAAGGTTGAGTCAAAAAAGCGGTCCAGGAGTACGCATTTCTCTTGCTGCAGCGCAGGAAGAATCATTCTGTGTATGTTTTCAACCCGCCCTGCCAGAAAAAGAAGTGCATCAACCCAGGGGTGGGCAGTGCTTCCTGAATCCGAAAGGATCCGCCTTATCCGGTTCCCCAGTTCGGAACCGCCGGGATCTGCGATAACCAAAACGGGACACGATATTCTTTCGGAAAGGATACGAACAAGAGTGGTCTTTCCTGAGCCGTCTATTCCTTCGAAACAGAGAACTTTCTTCTGGAACATGTTTAAATCCCGCCGGTTCGCTGTTTGAGTATCTCATCGAGAGAAAGCTGAGCGGATTTATCACTGCCTGTATTGTTTTCCCGAAAGGCCCCCGTCAACACCTCCGAGTCAGGGCCAATGTAAAACTGAGTACCGTATCTTTGCTGATAAGGCGTCCACAGTGTTTGTTTTTCCGTTTCGTCGTAAAGACGATTTAATTCGTTTAAGCGGGCATCAATGTTATCTGCAAAATGAAGCACCAGTGCCTCTCTGGTCATGGGGACCTTAGGGGATCCGAATTCAAGCTGACCGTGGTGGCTTGCTATGAGATGCCTCAACAGGAGACTTTTTTCTTCCGGAATCGAGCCGACCTTCTTCAACAGGCTATCAAAGATCTGCAGCCCTATTACAATATGCCCCAGGAGCCGTCCTTCGTCGGTCACACCCAGTTCCAGATCGTAAGAATATTCCCTGATCTTGCCTATATCGTGAAGAAGCGCTCCTGTTAGTATTAGATCTCGATTAAGCTCACGATAGATATCGCACATGGCGTCAACCAGCCTGAGAACTCCAACAGTATGCTGGAGAAGGCCGCCGAGATAGGAATGATGGATCTTCACCGCCCCGGGTGCTTTCACAAACCCCTTTTGCAACTCTTTGTCCAGCAGAAAGGCATCCCAGAGGGCTCTGTAGTACCGGCAACTGAGTTTTCCATAGAATACTCGCCTCAGTTCGTCCTTTAACCTCACCATTTCTTCCCGATCAAGAGAGGGCACGAAATCCTCGGATTTAACCTGATCAGGGGGCACGCTTCTAATATCATCTATGATCACCTGCAGAACATTCTCGAAAAGCTCCACACGACCGGTTACCCTGACGGGTCCAGCAGACGGTACTTCCGAGAACTCTACCCCTCCGCTGTCCCATATCTTTGCGGGAAGAGACCCCGTTCTATCGGTCAACTTTATTGAGACATAGTATTTACCGGTTCTTGTGGGAAGCACCTTCTTGTCGCTTACTATAAATATGGAATCAACCCGGTCGTTCGGCTTCAGATCCTGTACGAACACTTCTTTTCCCTGCACCACACTCTGTCTCCCTTTTCTCAGGAAAACAACCTGTTTCGAACAACCTCTGCAAGGCCCGCTTTAAGGTCGGGCAACTTTCTGTCGTCCACACTGCTCAGGGGCATCACCCCGATCATGGAGTTTGTAATCCAGAGGGTATCACACTTTCGGAGGTCCTCAACGGAGAACCGCATTTTACTTACTTTTTCTCCCATTTCCTTCAAAAATTCAATCACCTTGGCTATCGTTACACCCGGAAGCTTCCAGGAAGTCACCGGCTCTATCCAGAAACCGTCCTTGAACGCAAGAAGACTTGATGCGGCACCCTCTGCAAGATGCTCCTCCCTGTCAACCAGCAGGGCTTCTTGAGCCCCTCTTCTTCTGGCTTCCTCTCTCGCCATGAGAAAAACCAGATAATTCAGCGTCTTATAACGAGCACAGAAGGGAGTGAAAATATGGCGCAATGTAATGGCCTTCCACCCCACTTCGTACTCTTCAGGATTAGGCGGGTTGTAGGGAAAGACCATCATTATGACAGTGGGCGCAGTCGCTTCGGGAAGGCCTAGTCCGTCTGCAACGCCTCTGGTGACGATAATTTTAAGCCGGCAGATCCTGTCTTCCAGCCCGTTTCTCCTGATCAAGTCGTGAACGATATGGGCCGTCTCGTATGCATCAAGGAAAGTACGGAGTTCCGGTAAATTAGGGTTGATTCTCAACTCCTCAAGGCTTTTTGCCAGCCGATTCAGATGCTCTTCCAGAAAAAGAGCTCTACCCTTTTCTACTCTCACTGTCTCGAACAATCCATCACCGTACTGGAGGCCACGGTCCAGCGGACTTATCCGCACCGCATTTACATGTTCAAATCTTCCGTTCCACCATACAATCAGGTCTCGTCCGTTCATTCTGCCCTGGCCTTTGCCATATCCTTAAGAACTTCAAAAAAAGTCCGCCCCTTGTGGAGCGTTTCTTCGTATTCCAGCACCGGATCCGAATCGAAAACAATTCCCCCACCGACGGAAAGATATGCTCTGGAATTCCTTATTATCATGGTCCTGATGGCTATGTTCAGATCCATATTTCCGTGAAATCCCCAATAACCTATGGATCCCGTGTACACATGCCTTACGTTAGGCTCAAGCTCGTCTATTATCTCCATGGAACGAATTTTCGGACATCCCGTGATCGATCCGCCGGGGAAGGTAGCCCTGATAATGTCACCATAGGTGACGCCTTCCTTAAGTCTGCCCCGTACGATCGAGATCAGGTGAAAAACATTCTGATAAGCCTCTATTCGCTTATGTTCGTCGACCGATACCGTGCCTATTTTGCACACCTTACCTAGATCATTTCTTAAAAGATCCACTATCATGGACAGTTCGGCATCATCTTTAGGGTGGTAAGCCAGATCCTCCCGGTTGGCTTCATCTTCTTCGGGCGTAGAACCTCTGGGACGAGTACCCTTAATAGGGCGGGTTTCGATAATGCCGTCACGCAAATAAAGAAAACGCTCCATGGAGGTACAAAGAACAAAGAAATCTCCACCGTTGATGAAAGCATAAAAGGGGGCGGGATTGCGCCGATAGAGACTGACCCAGAGTTCAAAGGGCTCGCAAAATATAGGAGCCGAGAACCGCTGAGAAAGGTTCACCTGATATACATGACCGTCCCTTATGTAATTGATTATCCGCTTAACCGCCCTGATATACCCATTTCTGCTGAAGTTGGAAACCAGATCTCCAATTACAACACCAGAATTAACGGGAGGGATGGCCGAAGGCAGATCTCCTGAGGCATCTTTCAGGGAATCGAGCCGTAACTGTAAGTAATAGATAGTGCCAACTTTTCTGTCGTGGAGGAGAATCTCGGCTGGCCACACGGCCCATATGTCCGGAAGTTTGAGGTCGTCCTGTGCAGTCTGAGGCAATCGTTCGATGTAGTTTTTGACCTCGTAGGTAAGGAATCCTACAGCCCCGCCCATAAAAGGAAGATACCGTTCCAGGCTGTAATCGACCTCAAACCCGTTAAGCAGTTTCTCAAAAAGCGTCAGGCAACTGCCTTGAGTTATCCCTTTTCGACCGGCGATTTCTATAACCGCCGACGATCCTTTACCCCAGAAAGCCACTGCAGGCTTCCAGCAGGCTATTGAAAAGTTGGCCGCATCATGATCACCGCCACTGAGCAGGACCACTGAAAAGGGCTTGCGGGAAATAGATCTCGCATAAGCAATAAAATCTTCGTCAGAGGCACTGGAGGCTACCAAACGGAGGTCCTTAAGTTTCCAGAGATTGCGGAAAGGAAAAGTAATCATACTGGGCTTCTTCTCCGTTATCTAAAGAGCTCCAGGTTAATGAAATTTAAAATAATTTCTTTCCCGAATTCGGTCATGAAGGATTCCGGATGAAATTGAACTCCGAAGACAGGTAAATCTTTATGCTTCACTGCCATAACCACGCCATCGTCACTCCAGGCCATTTCAACCAACTCATCACTACATCTCTTTATACAGAGCGAATGATATCGTGCAGCTTTAAAAGGTGAAGGAATTCCCGAAAATATGTCCCGCCCGGTATGTTTGATCATGCTGGTTTTTCCGTGAACGGGTAGGGGGGCGTGAACGGTCTTTCCCCCATACACTTCGTTTATAACCTGCATACCCAGGCAAACTCCGAGTATGGGTAATTTACCTGCAAAGGTTCGAACCACTTCGGCGCTTATGCCGGCGTGAGCCGGATCGCGGGGCCCTGGCGAAATACATATAGCATCAGGTTTTATTGCATCTATATCTTTAACGGTGGTCTCATCGTGACGGAATACTATAACATCGGCACCACAGGAACCCAGGAGTTGGACCAAGTTATAAGTAAAAGAATCGTAATTATCTATCATCACAAATCGTTTCACCACTGCACACCCTCAATGCCAGAGTTACCAACTCAACACTACCCCGAAAGACCTTTACCGGTCTATAATAGTCAGTACTTAAAAATTGGCAAAGAGAACGCTACTTGAGGTAAAGAAGCATGGCGGTCAGTGAAATACAAAAGAAAACGGCTCAAGCAATAGTGAACATTTTTGAAACCGGATCGCCTCACGGCGATTATTCCAGAGTCACCTTTCACCCCAACGATCCCGGACATTTAACCTATGGGCGATCTCAGACGACGCTGGCAAGTGGCAATCTCTATCTTTTAATAAAGGATTACTGCAGCAGGGATGACGCGGCCTTTTCAGAAGAGTTAACTCCTTATCTCGAAAGACTTGAAGCGAGAGACTATTCTCTGGACAGAGATCTCCGGTTTAAGAATCTTCTTAAAATGGCAGGCCATGATCCCGTAATGCAGGAAGTTCAGGATGCTTTTTTCGACCGCACTTACTGGAATCCCGCTTTGCGATGTTCCAAACGCCTGGGTATGCAGTTCGCGCTGAGCGTTTGCTTGGTCTATGACAGTTTCATACACGGCTCGTGGAAGCTCATAAAAGAAAAAACCGAAAAACTATGGGGATCCTGTAGTTCAATCGGCGAAAAAGAGTGGGTCAAACACTATGTAGATACCAGGAGAAACTGGCTTGCCGGGCACTCTATCCCACTGCTCAGGAAAACCGTTTATCGTATGGATACTTTCCTTCAGTTGATAGCTGAAGAAAAATGGAATCTGGAACTACCTCTATGGATCCGGGGCATAAGGCTGGACGAAACCACCATTGATGGAGCACCTCTTAGAGTTTCTGCCGCGACTGCTGAGAGAAGACTTTTGAAATTGACCATACCTTATCAGAGAGGAGAGGATGTCAGAGAGGTTCAGGAAGCACTGGTCAGATTAGGATATTCCCTGAGTGTGGACGGAGTGTTTGGACCCGAGACCGATAGATGTGTCAGAGACTTCCAGAAAAGTCAGGGCCTCGTCGTCGATGGAATCGTTGGACCCGTAACCAGGGCTCACCTGGACCTGGAGGATTGACGGCGTATTCCGTAACTCCTTTTCTTTGTCAGGAGCTAAGGAGAAGGTTTCTGAACAAAAGTTTTTTCAACGGTTGTTCGAGCAAAACAGCAAGGTTAACATAACGAACAATCTTACGATAAAAATAGACCATCATTGGGGCTTATGCTAATATATGTGAAAAATACTGGACCACGAGGAGTTAAAAACAGACCATGCTTTTCGGCGTTGAGATCATAGAAGAGCTCGAGAAGCTAGATCCCCAGGTTCGGAGTATCTTCATCAAGATACTGCGGGGAATTGAGGTAGCTGTTGGTGAGGTGGTAAAAAGAGTTGATTTCCTGGAATTGAAAGAAGAAGTAGAAAAGTTAGCGCAGAGTATCAGAGAGCTTGCCGAAGCTCAAAAGCGGACTGAAGAAAGAATTGACCAACTCGCTGAAGCTCAGAGACGCACCGAAGAAAGGATTAATCAGCTCGCCGAAGCTCAGAAAAAAGCAGAAGAAAGACTTACAAAACTCGAAAAAACCGTCCAAGAACTCGCTGAAGCTCAGAGACGCACCGAAGAAAGGGTTAATCAGCTCGCTGAAGCTCAGAAAAAAGCAGAAGAAAGACTTACAAAACTCGAAAAAACCGTCCAAGAACTCGCTGAAGCTCAGAAACGCACCGAAGAAAGGGTTAACCAGCTCGCCGAAGCTCAGAGACGCACTGAAGAAGCCCTTAAAAAGCTTACCGAGGAACACAGGAAAACCAGGGAGCATCTCGGAGGGCTATCACACAGTGTGGGCTACATACTCGAGAACCAGGCATATAGAGCACTTCCCGAACTGCTGAGAAAAGACTTTGGTCTGGAAGTCCGGGATCGTCTCAAAAGAGATCTTATTGAGGTAGGGAAATCCAGATGGGAAGAGATAAACATAATCGGGCGGGGTCTGAAAGATGGAGAGGAAATCATCATTCTGGGAGAGGCAAAAACCCAGTTGAAAAAGAAGGATGTTGATTCGTTTGTAAGAAAAGTTGCCAGGCTTGAGGAATTTCGTGAGCGCAACAAGCTTCTTATATGTGTAACTCATCAGGTTCTGAATCCCGAGGTTATCAAGTACGCTACCAATAAAGGGGTGCATAAAATTTACTTTAGTTACGAGCTGGACTAGCAGGGTTTAGCGAACATCTTTTTTCACGACGCTACATTTTACACCAGGACGGGGTTTTAGTAGCGCATTCGCGGAGAGATGCCCATGGCGGAAAAACAGATAGCCCGTCTGCCCTATTACACTGCACGCCCTCACATAAAAACAGGGGATGCAATTTTGTGGAAAGGCAACGGTCTCATATCAAGGCTTATAAGACTATGGACTCCGTTCAGCCATGCATCCCTGGTCCTGCGCTTCAAACGACATGACACTCTTCAGGACCGGGTTTTTCTGGTGGAAGCCCTGACCTCGGGCCTGGAGTTGCGGTTACTCTCAAAACGATTAGAACATTACAACGGACGAGCCTATTGGTTCCACATTGATGTCGATGAAAAAGCCGAGTCTGCCATTATCGATTATGCGCTTACCATGTGCGCTTCCGGCATTCCTTATGACTATGGATCCCTTATCAAGAACATCTTCGGACGGGTATCGGCCGATGCCACCAGGTTTTTTTGTTCCGAATTTGTTTTCAACACCTGGGTTGAAGCGGGTATACTCTCCATGCCGCCATCGGGAAAAGCACCGAGACCGGGAGATATACCTAAATGGGTCAGAGGTATTCTAACGGAGCTTGAGTGGCATCCTGAGCCTGAATAATAAAAGCTTTACTGGAGGTAACGACGGGGGCAGATTGTCATGAGGGTCATTCTCTATGCCGGAAAGGGTGGAGTCGGAAAGACCAGCGTGGCTGCCGCTACAGCTCTTCACGCCGCAGATCTGGGCTACAAAACCATTATAATGTCGCTAGACATAGCTCACAACCTCTCCGATATATTTGACGTCAGCAAATCCCTGCTCGATCTGGGAGACGGGAAACCCGTGCGCATTTTTCAAAACCTGTGGATTCAGGAACTGGACATGCACCGAGAACTACAGCGCAACTGGAAGGAGGTCCACGGGTATCTGTCCCTGCTGCTAAATACAACGGGGTTCAACAGCGTTCTTGCCGAGGAATTGGCCATTCTACCGGGGATGGAAGAGGTAAGTGCACTTCTCTGGATTAACCGCTACATCAGGCACGGCGACTTTGATGCAATCATCCTTGATTGTGCACCCACGGGAGAATCCATCCGGTTCATAAGCATACCCAAGGCACTGGAGTGGTATGTGAGAAAAATCTTTGCTCTCGAAAGAAATGTAATTCGAGTAGCACGCCCAATAGTGAAACGAGTCAGCGACATTCCTCTTCCAGAAGAAAGGTATTTCGAAAACATTCAACAGCTCTTTGACAAACTTCACGGGGTTGACGATATCCTGACAAACCCTGATCTTACGACCGTAAGGCTGGTTACAAACCCGGAGAAAATCGTCCTCAAAGAAACCCTTCGGGCATTTATGTACTTCAATCTCTATCAGATAAACACTGATGCCGTGGTACTGAACAAAATGCTCCCCGCCCACCTCGGAGATGCTTACTTTTTGCGATGGAAAAAGATGCAGGCTCACTATTCAGAGCTGGCAAGGCAGTATTTTGACCCGGTGCCAATTTTTACCGTAAACCTCTTTGATCAAGAAGTTATAGGCCCCGAAACCCTGAGAAACCTCGGAAGAACTCTTTTTGGCAAAACCGACCCCACTGAAGTCTTTTTCAAAGGAAAGCCCTTTGAATTTGTCAAGAAAGACGGGGCTACGGTAATAAGAATAAACATGCCCTTTGCAGAAAAAGAGGATATCGAAGTATATTCTTTGGGGGACGAATTGGTCGTAAAGATCGGGGTGTTAAGGAGAAATATCCCCCTGCCCCGGTCGGTAGTGTCATCAGACCTAAAAGCCCATCTGAGGGACGGTAGATTGGAGGTAGAGCTGGGAGGTTCAAAATATGAACCATAACAGTAGCAACAAACATCAGGGTTGCGGGTCCGGAATGTATGGGTGTCCCATAGGAGAGTTAATCAATCAGGTAAGATCTACTTTTGGTAGCGAAAGCGAATTCAGGCAGCATATTCGTAACTCTAAGGTCGAGTTTCTTAAGGCCATAAGATCGATAATAGACAAAAAGATCCAGGATCTGGAACAAAGCAGCAAGATATCTGAAAGACGGGCGACCAAGGTTCAGGTAGATTGATATAAGCGCTTTTCGCATCAGTTCCCGGCAGGTGAACCTTTACGCAGTTCCCGGCGTATGCTTTCTCTTTTTATAGCCTGGTAGCATTTCAGGTAAATCTTAAGAGCGGCGGGTTCGTGTTTCCTGACCAGCCTCCGGGCAATATCGAGCCACAGTTTGCGAAAAGAACCATGAAAAATCATGTCGGCCATCAGATATTTCAACCTTGTTGGAAGAGGCATGACCGGAGGAAAGTTCAAGGCCTGTAGTTCTTTTACCATGAAAGGTTTTTTCCGATACCAAACCGCAAGCCCTTTACCCTCTTTAACGGCTATCTTCAGGTAGTCCTCCTCACCCAGAAGATGTCGATGATAACCCAGCGATTCAGGACAATAAATTATCTTCAAGCCGTGACGGCCCAACCTGGCGCCCAGTTCAATGTCATCATTGTACCATATTTCTTCGTCAAAAAGCCCGTACTCCAGCAGAAATTTTCTCTTAACCGAAAGATTACAGGTATAAAAAGCCCTCCAGTCCAGTACACGCCGGTCTTTCCACTGATCAAAACTCAAGTCAAGGGCGATTTTAGAAAAGGGCGAATAGGGAAGATAAGGATCGATGGTCAAACGCCCAAGCACTGCAATGTGTTCTTCTGGATGTTTTTTATGAAGTTTTATGTGATAAAATAAACAGTTGGAATCGGCTATTGTATCGTCGTTGAAGAACACAACAACGGGCGCATCGGTCATCTCAATCGCTCTATTTCTTACGGCATTTGGTCCTCTGTTTTTCTGTGAGAAATACCTTAACCTGTACGGAGACTTCTTTACGAAACTTTCCAGAACCTCCAGTGTATTGTCAGAAGACCCATCATTTCCCACGATAACCTCAAAGCTTTCAAAAGGGACGGTCTGTCGTGCCAGCGCTTCAAGGCAAGCCTTAAGGATAGGCGCACGATTGTAAGTAGGGATTATCACACAGAGAAAAGGCCTGTCGATGTTCATCTAACCAATCTCCCTTCCTGGCTTTAACTAACCGGTGAGTTCATCATAGATTTCCATGACCTTTGCGGCGTAAGTGTCCATGGAGTAAAGGGATCTTGCTCTCTCGCGCGCCTTCTTCCCCATACTCAATCGATTGGAGTCACTTTCAACGAGTTCGACAATGGCCCTGGCCATGGCTTCCGGATCATCAGGAGGCACCAGCATGCCCGTTTCTCCGGGGATTATCACCTCAGGAGTGCCACCTATATTGGTACCCACCACCGGCAATCCCACCGCCATTGCAGCTATAACTCCGCTGGAATTGGGCTCGGGCCATTTCGACGGCAAAACGTACACATCCATTGCCGAAAGCCATTCGTTAAAGTTTTGCTGGTAGCTCCGTGTAGTAACGAAAGACCTGATGTTAAGCTCGTCGATCCTGGCCTGCATTTCCAGCTCAAAATGTTCTTCTCCGGGGAGAGGATCTCCGAGAATGATGAAATGCATTTTTTTGGTATTACCGGCAAGTTCCAGGGCCCTGGCACAGGCCTCCACAAACACATCCTGCCCCTTCCATCGGTTCAATCTGGCAGCCATTCCGACGACAACGGTGTCCTCGGAGACCCCTATCTCACTTCTAACTCTACGACGTCCCTCATCGCTAAAACGATAAATTTCCATGTTTACAGGAGTGGGAAGCACTATATACCTTTCCGATCCCCAGGGTGCAAGTTTCAAAAAGTGTCCTTTCACGGCTTCTGAAACTGCAATAACCTTATCGGAAAAAGCCGAAGTCATAACCGCCATTGCCTTCGCGACAAATAGTGGGTCCTCTACGAGCTCCATAACAGAATGCACATGGGGTTTTCCCGCAAGCCGGGCAGAAATACCCCCGCCCCATACGGCCGAAGTATTTGTATGTACCAAATCCACTCGACGGATTTTGATGAGCCTTGTCAGACGAATAATGCTCCCCAAAAAAGAAAAAACAAATTTACCGAGGCCTCCTGGGTTAAACAAACTCCGCCTGAGAACCGGCAAGTTCAACACAAGCACTTCAGTTTTACTGCCCCTAAAGCGTTCCTCCAGCGGCCCATGTGCAGGTAAAACGACAATGGGGTCAAACCTCTTTCGGTCAAGATGGTTCGTGAGCTCATAGAGTAGCAAATCACTGCCGTACAAATCCGCGCTGGCGTGAAGGTAAAGAATCCTTCTTGGCGCCATTTCTTACACCTTCCGAAAAATTATGTCCTCAAAGTAGTGAAACATTCTTCTGGCCTTGTTCCGATATTTCTCCCCGGCAACAAAGTACAGAAGAGCTCTCAAGAAAAGGCCTAACCCCATCAGCACATCACACATTCGGCCCGGAACTCCCGGATTATACCTTTCAAAAATTTTCCTGACATTTCTCAGCCAGAGGCTTGAAAACCCCTGAATCTTCTGCTTTCCGGAACTGACACCCTGCAGATGAACTATAGTGATCCACGGAAGATAACAGACCCTGTATCCAGCCTCCTTCATGCGGCATCCCCACTCTATGTCCTCGGCAAACATGAAAAAACCTTCGTCCATGTAACCAACCCTTCTGACGATACTCATACGAACCATCATCGCCGCACCGCATACCCAGTCAACATCAATCTCCCCATCCCGCTTCGGAATACCGGTCAGGAATATACCTTTGCATTTTTCGGGAAAAAGCCGCGAAAAGAACAGAGCATGGCATAAGACGGTTTTCAGAGAAGGTCTGTAGCCTGCGTCCCCTACCTGCTGACTGCCGTCAGGAAAAGTAAGCCTGCACCCACTGGCCGCACATTCCGGATGTTTTTCCATAAAGTCAATCCACGGGCCAAAGACATCGCTTTTGGGAATTATCGTATCGGAATTCAAAAGCAATGCGTAGGGAGTGACAACCTGCCTAAGTATCTGATTATTGGCTTTTGCAAACCCCACATTCTCTTCGTTTTCCACAAGCTCAACCTGAGGGAACAAATTTCGAACCATCTCAGAAGAACCGTCAACGGACGCGTTATCCACAACATAGGTAACAAAAGGTACGCGAGTTGGCTGTTCGTAAAGAGACCTGAGACACTCTTCCAGCATTTCCCTGGTATTCCAGCTGACAATAATAACGCTAAGCGGCTTCACACATTACTTCTCCATCATCTTTTTTCCATCACGAAGATAGATCACCATAAATTTTCTGTCTTAATCATCCCATTAGTAAAAACTGCCGTCAATGTCGAAGTGCAAAACATTATCAGAAAATCCGAACACCATCCAGAGTCCTCAACTCCACCCGCAGGACAGTCACATCAAAAATGATTTAATTTCACTTTACTTTAAGACGGTCATAATTTATCTAGAACTCAGGATTTAACAGTATGTGGGTTGTCTGCGAAATAATATGGCAAGTTTTGCGAGGGCGATCATGGTTATTGGGATTCCAAGGGAAGTAAAAGATAACGAATACCGTGTAGCACAAACGCCCGGCGGCGTAAGCCTGCTTGTGCAGAGGGGGCATAGGGTCATTGTGCAGGCCGGGGCCGGGGAAGGGAGTGGCTTTTCCGATCGGGAATATGAAGAGGCCGGCGCTGAGATTTTAAGCAGTGCGGCCGATGTTTGGACCCGTTCCGAAATGATCGTAAAGGTCAAGGAGCCACTTCCGGAAGAATATCCCTTTCTTCGACCGGGTTTAATTCTCTTCACATTTTTACACCTTGCAGCGGACGAGCGCTTGACCCATGAACTTTTACGAAGAGGAACGACGGCCATAGCCTATGAGACCGTGGAGTTATCCGACGGCAGACTACCTCTGCTGGTTCCGATGAGTGAGGTTGCCGGAAGAATGGCCGTGCAGGTTGGAGCGCATTATCTGGAAAAAAGTCATGGAGGGCGGGGTAAGCTTCTGGGAGGAATTCCCGGTGTGCGTCCGGCCGATGTTGTCATAATTGGCGGAGGAACGGTCGGGATCAACGCCGCAAAAATCGCCCTGGGCATGGGTGCTCATGTAACCATAATAGAAAAAAATCCCGACAGGTTGCGATATCTCGACGATGTACTCTCCGGAAATCTCACAACCCTGGCATCAAACCCCCGCAACATAGAAGACTCGGTAAGGGTTGCCGATCTCGTGATAGGTGCCGTATTAATTCCCGGAGCCCGAGCCCCGCGAATTGTCAAAAAAGAACTGGTAGCTCAAATGAAACCCGGCTCCGTCATTCTCGATGTTGCAGTTGATCAGGGAGGATGTGTGGAAACAATACGACCAACAACCCACAGTCAGCCTACTTACTTAGTAGACGGCGTCATACACTACGGAGTAACCAACATGCCGGGCGCCGTGCCACGAACATCCACATACGGCTTATCAAATGCCACTTTACCCTACATACTCCATCTGGCAGATCTGGGTTTCGAAGAAGCCGTAAGTCGCGACAGAGCACTGGCTAAAGGTGTAAATGCATATAAAGGCCATCTAACCCATCCGGAAGTGGCGGCAGCTTTCGGGCTCGAATACACACCTCTTGATCGACTTCTTTAGAAAGGGCCCGGACAAATCAGGCCATGCCCTTCGCCGAGCATGGCCTGATTTTGCATCATCAGAACTTTTTGTTCACCAGCGTTTTCTTAAGTTCTGCAATTGCGGCCGTTGGATTGAGCTGTTTGGGACAGGCCTCGATACAATTCAGTATGGTGTGACATCGCCATACGCCATGGCGATCGTTTATAATTTCGAGACGCTCATCCTTCCCTTCATCTCTGGAATCTGCAATAAACCTCCAGGCTTTTAGCAAAGCCGCAGGACCGAGATACTCCGGATCGGCCCAGAAGCTGGGACAGGAGGTGCTACAACAGGCGCAAAGGATGCATTCATAGAGACCATCAAGTTTCTTTCGATCTTCAGGGCTCTGGAGGCGCTCGCGGTCAGTGGGAGGAGGAGTTTTGGCTATGAGATAAGGCTTAACGATGTAATACTTTTTAAAGAAATCCGTGAAATCCACCACCAGATCTTTAATTACGGGAAGGGATGGGAGAGGCTGAATTACAATGGGCTGATCCAGATCTTCAATGTGTGTTATACAGCTCAGCATGTTAACACCGTTTATGTTCATGCCGTCTGACCCGCAAACGCCTTCCCGACAGGATCTTCTGAAGGCAAGGGTCCCATCCTGTTCCCATCTGATCTGATTTAAACCATCCAGAACCATCATGCCCGGACGGCGGATCTCCACCTGATAGTCCCTATAATAGGGCTTACGGTCCTTTTCAGGATCGAATCTGAATATCGTAAAGGTCACCGTCTTTGCCATTGGATCCCCCCGTTCCCGATCTCTCTGTTAGTAGACGCGCTCTTTGGGTTCAAAAGTCGGTACGGTAAGAGGTTTCAACCTGACGGGTTTGTAATCCAGCCTTACCGACCCGTCCTCTTCAAGGTATGTCAGGGTATGTTTTAACCAGTTCTGATCGTCTCGATTGGGATAATCGTCTCTGTAGTGTGCTCCACGGCTCTCCGTACGGGCTAAAGCGCCTTCCACTATGGTTTTTGCGCAATCGAGCATATGTCCGAGCTCTATCGTCTCAATAAGATCGAGATTATAAACCGTTCCCTTATCGTCAATTCCCACATTTCGGTATCTGTCACAGAGTTCCTTTAACTTCTGCTTTGCCTCAACAAGAAATTCCTCCGTCCGGAAGACGCTACAGTTCCTCTCCATAACAAGTTTGAGTTCTTCCCATATAGGACCCATTCGCTCCTTGCCGTTGCCGTTCAACAGACCCACAACCTCCTCAACCCCTCTCCTTCCGGCGTCTTCCGGTAACGGCACATGCTCAGGCATGGACTCGGCAAACTCTGCCATCTTTTCGCCGCCCACCTTTCCGAAAACGATAATGTCCAGCAGAGAATTAGAACCCAGTCTGTTTGCACCGTGAACGGACACACAGGCACATTCGCCGGCAGCATAAAAGCCTTTCACCGGTTTTTCCGGTTCGTCCATATTACCGATAACAACCTCGGCAAAGCGGTTTGTGGGAATTCCTCCCATGGAGTAGTGAGCCGTGGGCGTTACGGGAATCGGTTCTTTCGTACAGTCGATACCTGCAAAAACGTAGGCAAGTTCCCAGATACCGGGAAGACGCTCATGGATAAGGTCCGCCGGGAGATGGTCTAGCTTCAAGAGAACGTAATCCCCCTTGGGCCCACATCCACGCCCCTGACGGATTTCTTCCATTATGGCACGCGATACGACATCTCGAGATGCGAGGTCCATAACCGTAGGAGCATAACGCTTCATGAAGCGTTCGCCGTCTTTGTTAATCAGATAACCGCCCTCCCCCCTAACTCCCTCGGTTATAAGATTTCCCACACCGTAGATTCCCGTGGGATGGAACTGTACAAACTCCATGTCTTCGGCAGGAAAACCTGCCCTTAAGGTCAGTGAGACGCCGTCTCCCGTATTAATGTGGGCATTTGAAGTTGTGCGATAACACCTTACATATCCACCCGTTGCAAACATCGTTGCCTTAGCATGAAATATGTGGAACCCACCGTTAACAATATCCCAGGCGAGAACAGCCACCACATGATCTTCGTTCGTGATCAGCTCGAGGGCAAAGAACTCATTGTAAAAAACAACCTGGTTTTTTACGCACTGCTCGTAAAGGGTGTGCAACATGGCATGACCCGTTCGGTCTGCCGCAGCACAGGTTCGCTGGATGGCGTCCTTTCCGAACTCCTTTGTCTGACCGCCGAACTTGCGCTGAAATATCCTGCCATTGTCCAGCCTGCTGAAAGGCATACCCATGTGCTCAAGCTCTATTACGACCTCCGGCGCCATCCTGCACATAAACTCAATGGCATCTTGATCGCCCAGATAGTCACTTCCCTTGACGGTATCGAACATGTGCCACAGCCAGTTATCGGGCTCGGCATTTCCAAGAGAGGCGGCCACCCCGCCCTGAGCCGAAACCGTGTGGGACCTGGTAGGGAAAACCTGTGAAATGACGGCGGTATTCACACGCTTTGAGGCTTCCAGAGCAGCCCTAAGTCCTGCTCCCCCCGCACCCACTATAACAACATCGTGTTTGTGAACCACCATATCAACATTGCGATAACCCATGGTCTCTTCCACCCCTTCCTCTTAGAGACTAATAATCGTAAGAAAGCCTAAAACAAAGAAACTCAAAGCAAGCACCCACAGGGCTCCTATTAGAAACCACCTCACAGAAGACTTGTGCACGTAGTCATCTATTATAATCTTAAAACCGTTCATTGCGTGATAGACGGCAAAGAGCAGAAAGACTATATCAAAGGCCTTCCAGGCCGGAGAAGACAGCCTTGCCATAACCTTTTCGTATGTAAGCGGAGGTTCGGTCAAAAAATGAAGAACCACAAAGTGAACAAAGAGACCGACAACCAGAGCTATTCCCGATACACGCTGAAAATACCAATCAAAAACTCCCGATCGTCCAGAACCCATGTATTTCCCGAGCATCCTTCGTCCTCCCTGATTAGTGCCCCAGGGCCACACGGATCATCGGAATGGCCCCGATGACAATGAGTATTATCGAAATGGCGAAGGTTGCATACGTCGCCTTGCGAAATACTTCTCTTTGAGCCAGGTTTCCATAATCTATGAAAATAACGCGCAACCCGTTTACGGCATGATAAACCACAGTTCCCAGAAGTCCTATTTCAAGAAAATGGAAAAGAGGAGACTGAACTACGGACATAACCTCATTAAAGGCTTCTTCACCCTTCGTCAAATGATGTATTACCCAGATATGTAGAAAAAGGTAACCACCCAGAAGAACTCCGGTAATCCTGTGAAGGATCCAGGCAAGATAGCCCGGATGCATCTTGTAACGGCGTTTTGGTTGAAATACCCTCTTCATTCAGAAACCTCCTCATCATCTTTGCTCTTAAAGCGATGACCTGGCATATCTCTTAACGCCCTCTTCGTATAGATCTCCCCCATAAGCATCGTTGGCAACAACCAGAGGCATGTCCATCACTTCGAGCCTTCTAATAGCTTCAGGGCCGAGTTCCGGGTAGGCTATGACTTCGGCCGAAAGAATGCTTCTGGACATCAGCGCCCCTGCTCCACCAATCGCGGCAAAATACACGGCTTTGTGGCGGACCATAGCATCTTTCACTGCTTCGCTTCTGGCCCCCTTCCCTATCATCCCCTTAAGGCCATGTTCGATCAAAATCGGCGCATAAGGGTCCATTCGATAGCTGGTCGTAGGCCCGGCAGCTCCGATAGGTCTTCCCGGAGGAGCAGGAGACGGCCCCATATAGTAGATAACCTGCCCATCCAGCTCAAAGGGAAGTGGCTCACCCTTTTTTAACAGCTCCACCAGGCGTTTGTGAGCCGCATCCCTGGCAGAGTATATTACCCCGCTCAGAAGCACTCTATCTCCAATATGAAGGTTCATAACATCGTCGACGGTAAGAGGCGTACGGATCTTCTTCAACTCACTCATCGCCTAAAGCTCCACTTCCTTATGTCGTGCCGCATGGCACTGAATGTTAACCGCAACGGGAAGGCTTGCTATGTGGCAGGGCATCATCTCAATATGCACCGCCAGAGAGGTTACCCGACCTCCAAGACCCTGAGGGCCTATACCAAGGTCATTTATGGCTTCAAGCAGTTCCTTTTCAAGGGAGGCAATCTCGGGATCCGCATTTGACGCTCCAACAGGCCTCAAAAGGCTTTTCTTGGCAAGTATGGCCGCCTGTTCGAAGGTTCCCCCTATGCCCACGCCGACTATGGTAGGAGGGCATGGGTAGGACCCGGCTTCTTTAACCCTCTCGACCACAAACTTCTTTACTCCGGCCACTCCGGAAGCCGGAGTAAGCATTGTAACACGGCTCATATTTTCGCTACCACCACCCTTAGGCGCAACCACTATCCTAAGCGAATCTCCAGGTACTACATCAAAGTGAATAACGGCAGGCGTGTTATCACCCGTATTGGCCCTGGTGAAACAGTGGCATATGGACTTCCTCAAGTACCCTTCCCTGTAACCTCTCCTTACCCCCTCAGTTATCGCCTCCCTGAGCGATCCACCGGTTACCCTAACATCCTGTCCGATCTCGACAAAAACCACCGCATAACCGGTATCCTGACAGATAGGTATGCCCTCCTCACGGGCTATCCGGGCATTTTCCAAAAGGCGAACAAGAATGTCCCTACCTGCCGGAGATTCTTCCCTATCAACCGCTGCTTCAAGGGCTTTCACCACATCATCGCCAAGCTCGACATTTGCCCGAATGCAAAGATCCCTGACCGCTTCGGTAACACGCTGAACGGATATTTCCCTCATGGCGATCATCTCCTCGACGGTTTTAACAGAGAAAACGCCCGACACGCCTCGCTAATTACTCCAGGTGGCAAATTTTGTCAAACAGCATTCAGCGAAAATTAACCTGTACATACGCACGATCATGGCTATAAATAAGCGTATAGGGTTTAAATGATTCGAGGAATGAGGAGTTAAAGGATGACTCAGATGGCCGTTGTCTGCACCGATGAGCTTTGTGCCCTTGGAATTGATAGCGCCGCTGTTTACTACAATACGGACGGCTCCGTCGAAAAAATAGTAAACCTTGACAAGATAATCAGGTTGAGCCCTGAAGTGATTCTCGCCGTTGCAGGCTCGGGTTACGGAATTCCGCTGGCAGTTCAGCTAAACAACCATCTGCAGAAAAGGGGAATCTGGAACTACGGAGATGTCGTCCGAAGGGCGATATTCTTCCTGCGGGAAGCCATTCCACGCCTCCAGTTTTCCCTGAAAAACTCCTCAACCCACCCTGACCTCGAACGCTTTTATTTCCTTTTCATGGGTCGTAACCAGACGAAACTCCTGAGCAAACCACTTCCGGAAGCACATCTAGTGATGTCCGAAGAACTCAACGGGAGACTCCAGATAATGCCGGTACCGAGGGTTCTTACGATACCCCGTCAGATGGGTCTCGAACTGCGATTGATACACCTCGTAAACGCTCGCGCAAATTCCAGAGCCATTGTTCAAACAATGCACGCCTACTTCAGAGAACTCTCTCAATCCCTGGACGATGTCAAACCGCCTTTCCACTTTGCAATTGTATCGTGCAACGATTTTTCCCTTCTGAGGCTGTCCGACTAAAGAAGGATTCCCGGAGGTCCTACCTGCATAACAAGTCAGGACCCCTACTCTGCTTTCTTTGAAAAAAAAACGAACGGGGCTTCCGCATCAAAACCGTCAATCGGCCGCATATCGGAGTTAATCGAAGATTATCAGAGATAATTCAAGGATATAGCTCTAATGGCGACCTAATGGTAATCATTAGGCTTAAATTCACATTCTTTCAGTTATTCCGATGTTGTTCGTATATTTCAACAGCGTAATTATTGACACATAACCGCCATCCCTAACCGAAGGCTTTTCAAAATAAACCTTGAAATCCAGAGTGCTACGATTGTAGATTGGTGTCACAATTAATGAAACATTTAAAAGGGCAAATAACCGTATCTATGGAGGTATTACGATGGGTTCTGGAAAAATCCATGAACAGGTTTTTGAGCTTAAAAGTGAAATGGAAAAAGGCAGACTGTCACGACGTGACTTCATAAGGTATGCAACACTGCTGGGAGTTTCCCTTCCCGTGGCTCTAAGGATGGCGGGCTTAGGTCCGTCGTCTAAAGCGTATGCTGCCCCTGTTAGTAGAGGAGGCGTTATCAAAGTATCCTCTCAGGTTCACAAAATAACGCATCCCGCACAGATTTCCTGGCTGGCTCCGTCAAATCAATGCCGACATATAGCAGAATATCTTACCTTTACGGACTCAAACAACATAACACATCCTTACTTACTGAAAAATTGGGAGGTTAGCGAGGATTTGAAGACCTGGACTCTTAACCTCCGAGAAGGAATCAAGTTCAACAACGGCGATGAGTTCACGGCCGACGATGTTATTTTCACGATGAATCAGTGGCTGAACAAGGATGTCGGTTCATCCATGCTCGGGCTTATGGGTGGTTATCTGGATCCCACGGGGATAGAGAAGGTAAACAAATATCAGGTTAGACTGCACCTGAAACGCCCGGAAATTGCAGTCCCGGAACACCTTTTCCACTACCCTGCTCTGATAGTCAACCATAGAACCTTCGAAGGCGATTTTATAAAGAAGCCTCACGGCACCGGTCCTTTTGTTCTTGTCGAGTACCGTGAGGGCGAAAGATGCGTCCTGAAGGCCAGAAAGGATTATTGGCAGAAGGGTGCAGACGGAAGGCCTTTACCCTACCTGGATGGAATTGAGTTTCTGGACATGGGTGCGGAAATGGCTCCACACATCGGTGCACTCAAAACGGGTGAGATCCACATAATAGAAGCATCGGACATGGGTGGAACTGATCTTTACCTGTCCTTTAAGGATGATCCCAATGTTTCTGTTCATGCTGTTGCTACGGCTCAAACCAGAGTGCTCAGGATGCGGGTTGACATAAAACCATGGAACGATAATCGTGTCAGAAAGGCACTGAAATTATGCCAGAACCGTGAAAAAATTCTGGCGTTGGCTTATTATAATCAGGGTCTTCTTGGTCAGGACTTCCATGTCTATCCCAAACATCCCGAGTATTGTCCCAAACCCGTGCCCAAGTACGATCCAGAGCAGGCCAGAAAACTGCTGGAAGAAGCAGGTTATCCGGAAGGATTGGAAGTAAATCTGGCGGTCGGAAGCGACTGGACCGATGTAGTTCGCTATGCCGAAATACTTAAGGAGGACGCCGCTCCGGCAGGATTCCGCATAAACATTCAGACAATGCCTGCGAGTCAATACTGGGAAAAATGGACCGAAGTTGATCTGGGCATAACTCCCTGGACGCATCGTCCTTTGGGCACCATGGTGCTGAATCTCGCATATATCGCCGACGACGATGGCAAGCCCGTACCATGGAATGAAACCAGATGGGTTGACAAGGAATTCTGCGAACTGGTTGCTCAGGCAAATGGCATCCTAAATGTGGAGGAGCGAAGAAAAGTATTCTGCAAGATAGAGGACATAATGATGGAACGAGGGCCGATTGGTATATCCTACTGGCGCAACTCCTGGTTACCGGCTCGGAAAGTAGTTCATAATGTATCCGCACATCCAACAGGCTATCTCGTACTTAACGAGGCATGGATTGCCAAGAAGGCGTGAGGCTGACAGGTACGGCCAGGTAGGTTCAGGTTTACAGGGGAATATGGTCTAATGGGCTGGTTCATTCTGCGCAGGATAGTTCTGTTGTTTCTGACAATGGCAATTGTCTCTGTAGGTGTCTTCATCATAACAGAAGCCTCTCCCGGAAATGTCGCCAGAAATCTCCTCGGAAGCTTTGTTACCCCTGAGCAGGAGGCATCATTTTTAAACCAGCTCGGTCTGGATGAACCGTTGTGGAAGCGCTACTTCTACTGGCTTGCGGGCACCGACTGGCATGCGTCAAGGCGAATCGGATTACCCCTTGAACGATTGACGACCCAGGGTGGATTTACGGAGTGGTGGGCGAGGTTACCCTCAGGACACCTTGTCAGATGGGAACTTAAAGGTGAAGACCTGATCGCCATCGTCAGGACTAAAGACGGAAGGATCCTAAAAAGAGTTGATAACGGAAGATGGCGTTCCCGGGATGATGGTTCTCAGTTCTTCTGGGGTGTTGACCTACACAACAGGGCCGTCCTGTGGGAAAAAGGGCTCAGCAGGAAACAATGGGTTTACGTTCACGGTAAGGGCTGGACGGAAGCGGCCGGGGGAGCGACGGATTACATACCCCTTAAAAAGGGTTTTTTACGAGGCGACCCCGGCATGTCGCTTCGTACCGGCCGACCTGTAGCAAAAAGCCTTTTTGTGCGCCTCCGTAATTCCCTTGTTCTGGCTTCAATTGCATTCGTCATCGTTATGCCCATTGCATTGGCGCTGGGTATTATCGCAGGACTAACCACCGGAAGGGCCGTTGACAGAACTCTATCCGTTGCCGGAATGATTTTTTCGGTAATACCGGAATTCGCAATGGGAATTTTCCTCATACTCATATTTGCTCTATGGCTCAGATGGCTACCCGGTGCAAGTGTGTTTGGCGATCATGCCCCATGGGAGAGACCGGACATGTTGGTCCTGCCCGTTCTTACTCTAACTCTTATAGAGCTGGGATATGTCCTCAGGATAACCCGTGCAAGTATGGTTGAGGTAATGCGATCGCCCTACATCAGAACGGCTCTACTTAAAGGGCTTCCTTATAGAGTTGTTGTCTTCAAGCATGCCATTCGAAACGCTCTCATTGCCCCCATAACGGTTATGATGCTCCACGTTAATTGGCTGCTGGGAGGAGTTGTAGTGGTTGAAGTGGTTTTTGGTTATCCGGGGCTGGGTAAATATTTGCTCGACTCCGCAATGTACAAGGACATAAACGCCCTGGAAGCGGGAGCAATGATCATGGTTGTGGTTGCAGTCGGCACACAACTGGTTGCTGATATAGCGTACACATTCCTTAATCCGAGAATAAGGTTCAAATAACCTGAGGACGATACTCATGGGAACGGTATTCCGGCTGAACGGATACGAAGCAGACGAAACATATAAAAAAAGTATTCTGACCAGGCTTTATGCTCCCTTTCAATTGATATTCTCATCGAAGACGGCAACAGTAGGATTTTTCATTGTTTCTTTCTGGATCATCGTTGCCGTATTTGCTCCCTTTCTCACGCCTTATTCACCCACATACCAAGATTGGAAGGCGCCCAACCAGGGGCCCAGCTGGAAACACCCCCTGGGAACAGACGAGCTGGGTCGTGACCTGTGGGCTCGACTCATTTATGGCGCACGAATCGTGCTGGTGGTATTTCCCGTCGGTTCTAATCTCTGGCTACCGGGAGGAACTGCCCTATGGGGTGTTGCCTTTGCTCTTCTGGTCGGATCCACCCTTGGTCTTATCAGCGGCTACAGGGGAGGATGGATTGATGAGATTATCATGCGTCTTCTGGATGCCATGATATCAATACCGGTGATTTTACTGTACTTATTGCTGGTGGCGGCTCTGGGTTCCTCCGCTGTAAACGTGGTGATCGCCATTGCCATTGTCGGAGCCCCGGGAATTGCGAGGCTGGTGCGAGGCCTGACCCTTGACATTAAAACCCGGGATTACATAAGGGCTGCCGAAACACGGGGGGAAAAGGCCCTGTACATTATGTTTGTTGAAATTCTTCCCAACGCAAAAGGTCCTATAATCATTGACGCCATGCTTAGGGTCGGATACGCCGTCTTTGCCATGGGGACATTGGGTTTTCTGGGGCTCGGTCTCCCTCCACCATCACCGGACTGGGGTTCTATGGTAGCCAAAGGTAGAGAATTCATTCTGGCAGGAGCCCCCTGGGCTGCTTTATGGCCTTCTGTAGCTATTGCTTCTCTCGTGGTGGGATTAAACCTCCTGGCGGATGGGTTGAGAGAAGAATTAACCAGATATCAGTAGAACTCTATAGAGGAAAACCATCGATGAACGGAAGTTTCACAAATAGGAACGGCAAAGTTCTGGAAGTTGAAAATCTCTCCGTCAGCTACAGAACAAGAAGTGGGTGGATTCAGGCCGTACGCAACGTGTCATTTGATCTTTCACACGGAGAAACTCTTGGGATAGTGGGTGAATCCGGTTGTGGTAAATCAACAGTAGCCTTCGCGATCGTTAACTTTCTGGGGCCAAACGGCAGGATAACCTCAGGAAGTATCAAATTTGAGGGTAGAGAACTGGTAGGACTGTCCAGGCGAGAGCTGAACCGGCTGAGAGGAAACCGCATATCCATGGTTTATCAGGATCCCATGTCTGCTCTGAACCCCGCTCTGCGAATTGGCGATCAGTTGATGGAAGTTCTTATTTATCACCGGAAGCTTTCCAGGCTGGAAGCTCGAGAAGAGTGCGTAAAGATGCTGAAAAAGGTGCACATGCCCGATCCTGAAATTGTTATGCGCAGATATCCCCATCAGCTTTCGGGAGGCCAGCAACAAAGAGTTGTCATCGCAATGGCAATGCTCAACAATCCGGCCCTGCTTATTATGGACGAACCCACAACGGCACTGGATGTTACCGTAGAAGCGGCAGTCCTGGATCTGGTCGAAGAGCTAAAAGAAGAATTCGGGACCAGTATAATTTTCATAACCCATAATCTCGGGGTTGTTGCGCGCGTTAGTGACAGCATCTGCGTAATGTATGCGGGAGAGATTGTAGAGCGTGGCAGAGTGGAGCAAATTTTCGAACGTCCATCGCACCCTTACACAAGAGGTCTTCTCAGGTGTGTGCCCGTCCTCGGTGTAACCAAAAGCTCCAGTATGCTCAAACCCATAAGAGGGAGGGTTCCACCGCCCGACAGGCGAAACCCAACAATGTGTATCTTTGCCGATCGATGTGGTCACCGTGAGAATCGATGTATAGAGGCCAGGCCGGCGCTGGAAGAAGTCGAGCCCAATCACCAGGCGCGGTGTTTCAAAAAAGACAGGCTTATAGCTATGCCGTTGAGCAGGCATAGATCGGGGGATAGGGTCCGGAAAATGCCGGTATCAACCTGCTCTGATAAAAGTGCACCTCTTCTGGATGTTAAGGATGTGAAAGTTTACTACACTCAAAAAGTCCGCATAGGCTCCAGGCACATTATCAGGGCTGTTGACGGCGTGTCCACCTCAGTGAATTCCGGATGCACCCTGGGCATTGTAGGTGAGTCGGGATGTGGAAAATCAACGCTGCTCAAGGCCATTATCGGTCTGGAAAGAATAAAGGACGGGAAAATCGTTTTCATGGGCAGGGAACTTAACGAACCGGTAGTTAAAAGAAATCTTGAAATAATAAAAGAAATCCAGATGGTCTTTCAGAACCCCGACTCCACTCTCAACCCTGCATATCCGGTGGGGAAACAGATAGAACGCCCTCTTAAAAGGTTTAAGACGGTTCCAAAGGATAAGGTAAGAGAAGAAGTATTCCGTTTGCTCAGGGCTGTAAAACTTGGGCCCGATTACTACCACAGGTATCCGAGGCAGCTCAGCGGGGGTGAAAAGCAGAGAGTGGGGATTGCCCGTGCTCTAGCAAGTCGTCCCAATCTGATTCTTTGCGATGAACCCGTATCCGCCTTGGATGTTTCGGTTCAGGCAGCAGTGCTCAATTTGCTCATGGAAATTCAAAACAAATTTAGAACAACGCTTATTTTTATAGCTCACGACCTGAGTGTAGTTCGCTATATCTCGGATTATGTGGCCGTAATGTACCTCGGACAGATAATGGAAACAGGACCCACAGACCGGATATATCAGCCCCCGTACCACCCTTATACAGAGGCGCTATTGTCGGCCGTTCCCATACCCGATCCATCAGTAAAACAGCGCCGTATTCGTCTTGAGGGCAACGTACCGAGTGCACTCAATCCTCCACCGGGCTGTCGTTTTCATACCCGATGCCACAGAAGGTACCTGCTGCCCGATGGGGGCAGGATATGTGAGGAGAAATCCCCAGAGCCCCAGGAGGTGGCAAAAAACCATACAATTTACTGCCATCTGCCCACCGAAATGCTGGCACAGCTTGAACCGGTGGTTGAGAGAAAATCGTCTTAAATGCCACAACAGTTGACATAACCTTTTATCTGCCCTTATTAAACGACGAAGCTCATGTGAACAAAAAGGGAAAACAGGTGTTACGGAAGGAAAACAGGATAAAAACGGCCCTTCTCGATTATGCTCTGGAACTTGGTGCAGATCTTGCCGGTTTTGCGTCTGTCGAGCAGTTAAAAAAATGTCCGTCCTCTACCATGGCCTCCAGGCTACGGCAGACAGACAAAAAACAAGGGATCACGGTTCCCGAAAACGACGTAGTATGGCCGAAAAATGCGAAAACCGTCATGGTGGTGGCTCTTTACCACCCCAGGATCAAACCGGAAATGGACTGGTGGGTCGGTAAAATCGACCCACCAGGTAATAAAGTACTGGCAAGGATCGTCGAAGGTATTTGTGAGTTTGCATCGGCTCAATTGGGATTGTGGGCCTTTCACTTTCCCTATCATGTGGAAAAAGGCGGCATATACCTGAAGGATGCCGCAGTCCTGGCCGGTCTGGGTTGCATCGGTAAGAACAATTTGCTTATTACACAGGCCTTTGGCCCCAGGGTAAGACTCCGTGCCCTTGCGCTGGATGTGGAACTTAGTTCAACGGGACCGTCCGACTTCGATCCCTGTATCGATTGCCCCGAATGGTGCCGCAAGGCATGTCCGCAGCAGGCTTTTTCACGGAAAGTTTACGAAGATGAATACAACTCCGGGAAAACACTACCGGGTAGAACCGGTCATTTCTCCAGGGCGGATTGCTACGAACAAATGAATCTGGACGAACAAAGGGCACACTCTGAAAATTCTGAGAAAATAATCAAATATTGCCGCCACTGTGAATGGGCTTGCCCGGTAGGAAGACTTTAAGACTTCTCAGGACCTGTTCAAAATCCCCCGATTGACCTATCAGGGCGCTTTCGGCAATCAGAAAGATAACGAAAGAGGAGAAACAATTTGTAAAATGTTGTAAACACTGCCCGTTGACATGCGCTCAAGGCTCTCAGTAAAGTGATGGCGTCAAAGGATAGGCATCAGGATGTTCAAAGGTAAGTCAGGAGGGAATGATGACAACCAGGGTTTACAACTTCAATCCGGGACCCGCAGCTCTGCCTCTTCCGGTTCTGGAACGGGTGAGAGACGAACTTCTCGATTACAAAGGTACGGGTATGTCTGTTATGGAGATGAGCCATCGGTCTCAGGAGTTTTCCCGGATACTTGAGGAAGCTATAGCGAGAATAAAAAGACTTCTGAAGCTTGATGATCGCTTCCAGGTGCTTTTTCTCCAGGGAGGAGCAAGCCTTCAGTTTTGCATGGTGCCCATGAATCTGGCCCTTACGGGTAAACCCATTGACTACATAGATACAGGCACCTGGTCAAGTAAGGCCATACAGGAAGCAAAAATTCTGGGAAAGGACGTGCGTGTTATTGCCTCTTCTGAAGATAAGGAATACTCGTATATCCCCGGGAATTTCTCGGTTGACGAGGATGCATCGTATCTTCACATAACGTCAAACAACACCATCAGAGGAACTCAGTGGAAGTCTTTCCCCAACACAGGCGGTATTCCCCTTGTTGCCGATATGTCCTCAGATATATTCAGTCGAGTTTTTGACCCATCCCCCTTTGGGCTCATATATGCAGGGGCTCAGAAAAATGCCGGACCTGCCGGCGTGACAATTGTAATAATTCGCAAGGACATGCTGGAGCGGGTTCCACCCGAACTTCCTACCATGCTCAAATATACCACCTATGCGGAAAAGAATTCTCTTTACAACACCCCTCCATGCTTTGCCATCTATGTTGTCGGTCTCGTAATGGAATGGTTGGAAGAAGAAATAGGCGGGCTCGAAAAAATGGAAGCCATCAATCGTTCTAAGGCGGAAATGCTTTACAGTTGCATAGACGAAATAGAAATGTACAGAGGTACCGCCCATCCTGATTCTCGCTCCATGATGAACGTGACCTTTCGATTACCCACCCCGGAGCTGGAAAAGAAATTCGTGGAAGAAGCAGCACAAAGAGGGCTGGTCGGCCTGAAGGGACATCGCTCTGTTGGAGGATGCAGAGCATCTCTCTACAATGCCGTACCTGTAGAAGCCGTTGAAAAACTCGTTGAATTTATGAGAGAATTCGCAAGAAATAACTGACCTCTGCGGGGTGGAGATGGTTTCGTTGTCCCTGGTCTCCACCCTCCGGTGACCCCGGAAAATGTTCAAAAAAATCGTTATTTACCTCATAAAATGTATAAGCTCCTTCCTCATTCTACTTTCCTTACATCCGCCTGCAAATGCGGCGGATGACTTTTCCATCAATACCTGCGGAGAGCCACCCACACGGGCTTTTACGATTTCTGACGTGGGTCTCTCTTTCCCCTTTGTTCGTATAGCCCACGTAAAAGCCCGCATAAGTGTATCACCGTCACGAAACTGCACATGGTTAATTACGATCGAAAAAGGCCGGATGGGATTGCTGAGGCTTTACCTGCCCAACGGGAAAGGCTTGCTCATAGAAAATACCGAAATAGAGGGCACCATTGCGTATCGCAAAGGAATTGTCGTAAGTTCTCACATAACGGTAAAGTTAGGAAAGCCTCTGGGCGGAACCATAATGCTGATCCAGAAGCACGAAAATCAAAGGGATAAGAACACCGTTGATCTGGCGATATACAACAGCAATCTTTTTGAGGTAGTTAATACCCTGATGAATGACAGTCTGGCCGCGGGTTCCTTTCCCTTTGAACTGGAAATCCGTGCTACTTTTGGGCGGCAAATTGAGGTCGCCACGGTTCAGGGTATTCTGAGAAACGTGTCTTTTGAAGACCATAACTTTGAAAATGCGGCAGAAGACCTGAAAGTGGATCTTTCCGCAACTGCCCGTTTTTCCGGCAGTGGATGGAGAGTTAAAGGAAAGGCGGAATGCTCAAAGGGTAACCTTTTTTCTAAAGGTTACGTTATAGATTTTGCAACTCTACCTCTGACCGTGAACTTCGAATTTCTCCACGACGGCGAAATTCCTCCGGATGGAACGGCAGACATCTTCCTGGACAATGTCGCTTCCGTTCGTCTGGTCAGCAAAACCTCTGAGCTGCAATGGGAAATAAACGTTCCCGACCTCGAAGTGCTGGTGGGGCGTCTTTTGAGTGTCGCCGAGGGCGTTATTCCGGCTTTGAGAGAATTGGAAGCCGGGGGATCGTTCAAAGCCCAGGGTTTATACAGGTATGCCTCCGGGTCGGGCTGTTTGAAAGGATCGATGCAGTGCCTGAATTGTTCCTTACTCTATAAGAAGGTACGATCTCGCTTTGATGTGGATCTCCCGGTATATTTGAGCAATTTACCTGAAGGCTCCACATGCAAAGACGAGACTATAAGCGGGAAAATCGTGCTCGAGGAAACCACCATCGGCGATCTATCCCTTACCGACTACTATGTGCCCATCACAGCGTCTTTGAACACCTGGAAACTGGTTGATCCTATTGAGTTTAATCTATCCTGGGGAAAAGTGGTCGTGAGAAGAGGAATTTTCGAAATATTTCCGAAACCTCGAGGATTAATCAAGGTGGACATTCCGGATTCGCTAAGGTTTGAGTTTTCACACAAAGATCTCGCACGCCCGCTTAAATTGGAGATCGAAAGGGCGTCGAATATTGATGTGCTCTATCAAAACAACAAACTGGAGATATCTCCGGCGGTGAAATTGAGGGTATTTTCCGGACAACTTACTGTTGACCACTTCTCAATTGAAGACCCGCTGTCTCCCTCCAGATCTCTGGTACTGGACGCTCACTGGAAGGGAATTGATCTCGAAGAGCTGAGCCGTCTGGTATCTTTCGGTATCATCAAAGGCAAGCTTTTCGGCGAAGTAAAGGATTTGCGAATTGTTTACGGGTTACCGGTAAGCTTTGACCTCAGGCTTATGTCGGAACCGGCAGAAGAGCAAACGATAAGCGTTCTTGCCGTACGGAACATAACTCAGATCGGCAGCTCTGGAAATCCCTTTCAGGGTGTTACAGGGGCGGTTATGACGACCTTTTTCAAAGAATTTCCCTATGACCGTATTGGCATCAGGTGTACATTGAAAAACGATCAATTTTCTGTAAGAGGTTTGATTAAAGAGGGGGATACCGAGTATCTTATAAGAAAACGGGGCATTCGGGGGATAAACGTTATTAACAGGCAATCCCCGAACGTTATTTCCTGGAACGAAATGATAAGACGGCTGAAACGCATTGAACGGGCAGAATCAGCAAAAACGGAGGATAAGGAGCGATGAAGGCAAAAAGGTTGATCGTCCCGGTGATGGTCTTTCTACTTTTGTCCTGTGTTACCATAAACATCTATTTCCCCGCAGAAGAAGTTCGCAAGACGGCAGAAGAGATCGTCGGGGAAGTAAGATCTTATGAAGCACCGTCTGAGAAGGAAAAGCCCAACCCGAAAACCTCTCCGCAGTCGCTTTTTGAACACAGAAAGGGTATCTACGTGGGGATTTCGGTTTGTTTTGCCCAGAAGGAACTGACGGTGTCAAATGCCGCCATAAGAACACTTAAAGAAAAAATGAAAAGAAGAGCGGCATCTTTGGCTCCTTTTTACGATAAAGGTGCCATAGGTGAAGGTCACGACGGTTATGTTAAAATCAGGTCTCTTGACGGCCTGGATTTCAAAGAAAAAGCCACCCTCAAAAGGCTAGTGGAGCAGGAAAACGGCGACAGAAAGAATCTTTATAATGAGATTGCCAGAGCCCTGAACATAGATCCTTCGCAGGTCGGGCGGATCGGGCAAATTTTCGCCCAGGAGTGGCAGAAAACGTCTCGACCAGGGTGGTGGATTGAGCGCCAGCCGGGCAAATGGCAGAAAAAATAGCTTATGAAAGTACGCAGCAAAGACCGGCAGATGTAGAACTCTGCCGGTCACCATTTTCAAGACGACCATTGTGCTTCTTTGTATTTCCGAGTTTGCTCCGCAATGAGGTACGGTATATCGGCACCTGAGACGAGTCCCTCTTCAATCGTCTTTACAAAGGCGCTTCCTATAACCACCCCGTCGGCAACGCTGGATATAGCCTTCACCTGATCGGCTCTGGATATACCAAATCCCACGCAGACGGGAAGATCCGTGCGTTCTTTCACCTGCTGGACCATCTGAGAAACCTCACCGTAATCCACTCCTTCGCTTCCTGTTACACCGGTTTTCGAAATGAGGTAAATAAACCCCGATGCATCCTTCACGATTGCGCTTATACGGGCGGCAGGGGTTGTGGGGGCAATAAGGCGAATGAAATCGATATCATTACCCGGCCATTGGTCAAGGAACTCGCGGGCTTCTTCCGGAGGAAGATCAACCACAAGCATACCGTCGATTCCGGTTTCCACTGCCGCGCGGTAGATTCTTTCTGCACCGTATTTGAACAAAGGATTATAGTAGCTGAAAAGAACCAGAGGAACATCAGATTGTTCACGGATCTTACCGGCAAGCTCCAGAACACGCCTTAACGTCATGCCGTTTTTCAACGCCCGTTGCGACGCCCTTTGAATGACCGGACCATCGGCCGTTGGATCGGAAAAGGGAACTCCCAGTTCAAGAATGTCCACTCCCGAACGACACATGGCAAGAATTATTTCAAGGGATCTGTCGAAATCGGGATCGCCTGCGGTAACAAATCCCACGAGAGCCTTTTCCTTTCGTTTTTTTAGCCTTTCAAAAAGCTCCGAAATCCTGCTCATGAATGCGCCCTCCCCGATGCAGACAGTACAATGTCCAGATCCTTATCACCCCTACCCGAAAGGTTCACCACGATAATTTTTTCTGGATCCATCGTCTTCGCCATTTGCATTGCGTAGGCCAGAGCATGAGAGCTTTCCAGGGCCGGTAAGATACCTTCAGTTCGTGCCAGTAAGTGGAAAGCTTCGAGGGCTTCATCGTCCCTTACTGCAGTGTACTTTACGCGCCCGATTTCCTTGAGATAGGCATGTTCGGGTCCCACACCGGGATAATCCAAACCTGCCGACACGGAATGAGCCTCTTTTATCTGTCCGTCTTCGTTCTGAAGTACGTAAGACTTAGACCCGTGAAGCACGCCGATCTCCCCGGCATTCAACGTTGCCGCATGTTCCCCCGTTTCAATCCCCTTACCGGCCGCTTCAACACCCACCATTTCAACGGGATCTTCCAGAAATTCGTAAAACAAACCCATCGCGTTGCTACCGCCGCCAACACAGGCAACGAGAATATCGGGTAGTCTGCCGATCTGTTCAAGAATCTGAGACCTGGTCTCTTGACCTATAACCTTTTGAAACTCCCTGACCATAACCGGATAGGGATGGGGACCTGCGACGGAACCTATAACGTAGAAGGTATTTCGGACCGTCGTCACCCAGTACCGCATCGCTTCATTCATTGCGTCCTTAAGGGTGCCCGTGCCGGATTCCACGGGCACAACCTCTGCTCCCAGTAACTCCATTCTCCTGACGTTCGGAGCCTGCCTTTTTATGTCCTCGGTGCCCATAAAAATTCTGCACTCCATACCGAAGAGCGCTGCTGCCGTTGCCGTTGCAACCCCGTGCTGACCTGCTCCCGTTTCAGCAATTATCCTGCTTTTCCCCATCTTTCTGGCAAGCAGAGCCTGGCCTATGGTGTTGTTAATTTTATGAGCGCCCGTGTGAGCAAGATCTTCCCTTTTTAGAAATATTCTGGCTCCACCAAGGTAATCCGTAAGGCGGGACGCAAAGTAAAGCGGAGTAGGACGCCCTACATAATGGGTCAGATAATAGACATACTCATCAAGAAACTCTCTGTCGTCCTTTGCCGCATAAAAGGCCTCTTCCAGCTCAAGCAAAGCAGGCATAAGCGATTCCGCCACATACCTGCCTCCATAGGGACCAAAGTGGCCCCGTTCATCCGGTACTCCCCTGACGAGTCTCATGAAAAACTCCTTTCACCTTTTCAACGAGAGTCCTAACCTTCCTTTCATCCTTCACACCCGGCCTGAGTTCAACTCCGGAACTGACATCAATACCCGAAGGCATAACGCCGCGTACGACGTGGCCGACATTTTCGGGATTTATACCCCCTGCGATAAGTGCAAAACCTCCAGCCGAAATAATTTTCTCGGTCGTCTCTCTTGCTTCTCTCCACTCCCACTCTTCCCCCGTGCCTCCAAGACCACTCCGTCCTGCTTCCAGCAGAAAGGCATCGCAGAAATAAAGATTCACATCCGAGAAAAAAGGCTTCCGTTTTGCGAAGAGAGCCTTGCAGACCTTTAGGCCTTCTCTTCGGAGAGCGGTCACCACCTCACGGGACTCGTCTCCGTGAAGTTGCGCCACCTCGATTCCGGTAATGTCCCGGATTCTTAGAATCTCTTCCGGGCTTTCCTTTACAAAGACGCCGAAAAACACCACATCATTGCCGACATCCGAGATTATCGACCTTACGGTCTCTGCCGTTACCGCTCTGGGGCTCGGCGGGTAAAAAACAAACCCCAGCGCATCCACACCTGCATCAACGCAAACCCTTGCATCTTTTACGGAAGTAATTCCACAAATTTTTATAAAGATTCCCTGCCCTCTTTTCATGGACATCCTCAAGGTCTAAGAGGAAACTAATAAAGCCCTTAGAGCACTGACAGGATCACCGGAACGAACCAGATATTCTCCCACGAGGAAAGCGTGAACGCCGGCATCTCTTACCCTGCGAATGTCGTCGGGCGATTTTATACCGCTTTCGCAAACGACCAGGTGTCGCTTTTTATCAACAAGGCCTGCCAGTCTAACCGTCGTTTCAACAGATACCTCGAAGGTCTTGAGGTCTCTGTTGTTTATGCCCACAACGTAAGCCCCCGAATTTACGGCGCGCTCGATTTCTTCCTCGTCGTGCGTCTCCACGAGTGCGTCGACACCCAGTTCCCTGCAGAGATCAATCAGGTCTTTTAGCTGGTCGTCCGAAAGAATTCTCACTATCAAAAGAACGGCATCGGCTCCCCAGGCGACAGATTGGTAAATCTGGTAAGGATCCCACATGAAATCCTTTCTTAGGAGCGGAAGATCCGTCGAGCTTCTGGCGGTGCTGAAGTCGTCGTCCCTGGCATGGAAAAAATCCCGTTCAGTCAAAACCGACAACGCCGCCGCCCCGCCAGCCTCGTAGGCCGAAACGGTCTTAACCACATCAAGATCCGGTCTCATCAACCCCTTAGACGGAGATCCCCGTTTGACTTCGGCAATAATTCTGGGACTGCCCTGCGGATCTGCCCGAAGTGCTGCCGAAAAATTTCCCGATCGACCTCCCGCTTTCTTTTCTGCCAGTTCCCTCCAGTGCCTTTCCGGTATTCTGGACTTTTCCTCTCGCAATCTCTCCGCCTTTACGGCCACTATCTTCCGCAAGATGTCTTCTCGCATGACCATGCCCTTTCTAAAACGAGGAGGTAAACTCGACCAGACGCTCAAGTTTTTCCAGAGCCTTACCGGAGTCTATACTTTCTTCCGCCAGCTTAATACCCTCTTCCAGATTGCCGGCAAGACCGGCGGCAACGATTGCGGCGGCACTGTTTATGAGAACCACATTTCTCCTGGGCCCCCGCTCTTTACCCTCGAGAATCCTGCGCATCACGGAGGCATTGAATTCGGGATCACCGCCTTTCAGCTCCTCGGGATCGGCCCGTTCACCGAAGTAATGTTCCGGATATATCTCGTAAGTGCGCACCATGCCGTCGTTCAACTCGGTTACCCTGGTGGGAGCACAAACCGAAATTTCATCCAGGCCATCGTAACCGTGAACCACGAAAGCCCGCCTGGCACCCAGTAGCTTCAACGCCTCGGCAAACATCTCGGTAAGCTCCGGAGCGTAAACACCCAGCACCTGACAGTTGGCTCCCGCAGGGTTGGTAAGAGGCCCCAGCATGTTGAAAATCGTTCTCACACCCAGTTCTTTTCTTGCCCTGGCCACATGTTTCATGGCTTCATGGTACAGAGGAGCAAAAAGAAACCCTATTCCTATTTCCGCTACCGCCTCTTCCACGACTTCGGGGTCAACATTGAGGTTCACCCCCAGAGCCTCCAGCACATCGGCGCTCCCACACTTGCTCGATACGGCCCTGTTTCCGTGTTTTGCTACTGTAATGCCACACCCGGCAACGACGAAGGCCGAAGTTGTTGAAATGTTGAAGGTTTCGGCGCCATCTCCTCCGGTTCCACAGGTATCGACAATGGTGGGAGAGAGAACCTGCAGTCTTCGGGCCTTCCGCCTCATGGTTCTCGCAGCTCCGGCGAGTTCTTCAAAGGTTTCTCCTTTCGTAGCCAGAGCCCCCAGAAAAGCTCCGATCTGAGCATCCGTTGCTCCTCCCGAAAAAAACAGCTCCATAACCTCGCCCATTAAACTTTCCGACAGATTCTCCTTGGCCATAACACGGCGAAGCACATCCTGAACCAACATGCTGTACCTCCTCTTTATTTCTCGTTAATGCCGTGAACGGTTAAGAAATTTCTCAGTATCCGTTTCCCCACGGGAGTTCCCACGGATTCCGGGTGAAACTGAATGCCCTCGGTAAGGTGCTCTCTGTGACGGATGGCCATTATCTCGCCGTCATCGCTTTCTGCACTAATTTCGAGGCAATCCGGGATGTTCGAGCGGTCCACGACCAGAGAATGGTAACGCATGGCGGGGAAAGGCCTGTTAAACCCCTGGAATATGGTTTTCCCATCGGTGCTTATCATCGAAGTCTTTCCGTGCATTATTCTTGTGGCGTGAACTATCCGGCCACCGAAGGCCTGAGCTATAGCCTGGTGCCCGAGGCAAACACCGAGGATCGGAATCTTTCCCGAAAAAAATCTAATAGCCTCCAGGGTGATTCCCGCAGAGTCGGGTCTTCCCGGGCCCGGAGAAATCACGAGGGCTCGTGGGTTGATCGAGGCAATGTAATCAACCGTCACCTCGTCATTCCTGAAAACCCGGAGCTCACAACCCAATTCTCCCAGATACTGTGCAAGGTTATAGGTAAAAGAATCGTAATTATCGATGAGAACTATCATTTCCTGATCCCCCTACATACCATTTGATATAAGGCTTAGGGCTCGTTCCATGGCTTTTGCTTTATGAACCGTTTCCTGCCGTTCTTTTTCCGGGTCGGAATCGTAAACGATCCCTGCCCCGGCCTGAACCTTGATCTCACCCTTCGCTATCTCCGCCGTTCTTATCGTAATCGCCAGATCCATATTGCCCTGAAAAGAGACATATCCTACCGCCCCTCCGTAAGGACCTCGAGGCCTTCCTTCAAGTTCCGCTATAAGTTGCATTGCCCGGACCTTTGGAGCTCCTGTGAGTGTCCCCGCCGGGAAGGTGGCCTTGAAAACATCCCACGCATCAAGGCCCTTTTTCAGGTGAGCCTGAACGTGAGAGACGAGGTGCATCACATGGGAATATCGTTCAACGGTCATATACTCGGTCACCTGAACCGACCCGGTCTCGGCAATACGCCCCAGATCGTTGCGTCCCAGATCAACGAGCATTATGTGTTCCGCCCTTTCTTTCTCATCCCTTATGAGCTCATCGGCCAGGCGCCTGTCCTCCTGCTCGTTTCTTCCTCTCGGTCTCGTTCCTGCTATGGGCCTTACCGATGCCACACCGTGCTCCAGCCGAACCATGGTCTCCGGCGACGAACCGACCAGAAAGCGGGAATTGAAATTGCAGTAAAAAAGATACGGTGAGGGATTAATAAACCTCTGAACTCTATAAAGAAGCCAAGGATCCGGTGCTGTGGGGCTTACGAAGGGCTGAGAAAGAACTATCTGTATGGCCTCTCCATCTCTTATATACTCTTTGGCTCTCAGCACCATACTGCGGAATTCTTCCGGGGGTATCGGGGTTTCAAGCCGTATCGGTACGCTCCGGGAGACCGAAGTCGGCGGTTTTTCAGAGTGGAGCAGTTCTTCCAGAGAATCCAGTCGCTCTAGGGCGTAGTCATATGGATTTTTCAGGTCCAGAACCGGGAAATGGGAAGAAGGTCCGTAAAACAGTGTGACCAGTGTTACCGTATGATTCCTGCGGTCGAATATCACCAAATCCTGGGGAACTATAAGGTGGGCAAGAGGTTCCTCTTCGGGAAGAAAGTTAGGCACAGGCTCAAAAAAGGAAACCATTTCGTAACAGAAATAGCCCACGAACCCTCCCCAGAACCTGGGGAGTTCCGAAATCTCCGGCACCGTGAATCGGGACATAAGCTCGCGCAGTACCGACAGTGGATCCCCTCTATGATCGATAGATCGGGAAATTTGGCCGTCGGAAGTCAGCACATCCACACGATCGCGAAAGACCTTCACCTGCGCATAAGGAGTCACACCCAGAAAGCTGTACCGCCCCCATCTTTCTCCGCCTTCGACGCTCTCGAAGAGAAAAGCTCCGTCCTTTCTGTATATTTTCCCCAGAATAGATACGGGGGTTTCCATATCAAAAAGCAGGGTTCGACAACATGGGACAACCGAATAATTTCTGATCAACTCCTCGAATTTTCGTCTTTCGGGAAATTCTCCTAATCTCATGGATTAACCTCTCGACTTTTCCTGTTGATCATACAGAACCTGCACAAATCCCGATTCTCGGAACCGAGCTCTCGTCACCACAAAGAGCCTGAACTTTCTCGAGTTCTTTCATAAGGAGGGCAAATTCCTGAAGGTTCAGGGACTGGGGACCATCACTCAGGGCTTTCTCCGGTTCCGGATGAACTTCCACCATTATGCCGTGAGCTCCGATTACGCAGGCGGCCTTGCTCAGCGGGATGACCTGATCTCTGACACCACAGGCATGGCTGGGATCAACTATGACGGGAAGATGCGTTTCCTTGAGCAGGAACAAAACAGCCGATAAATCGAGAGTGTTTCTGCTGTGTTTGCAGAACGTCCGTATGCCCCTTTCGCACAATATAACCCTTGGGTTACCTTCGCTTACTATGTATTCTGCGGCCATAAGCCATTCTTCAACCGTGGCACTCATACCTCTTTTCAGCAGAACGGGCTTGTCAGAACGCCCCGCACGCCGAAGTAGAGAGAAGTTTTGCATGTTCCGAGCTCCGATCTGTACGATGTCGCAGTATTCTTCCACCAGATCGTAGACGACATGGTCCAGGGCCTCGGAAACAATGGCAAGCCCCGTATCTTCTCTGGCCCTGGCCAGAATTTTTAACCCCTTTTCTCCAAGCCCCTGGAAAGAATAGGGAGATGTTCTGGGCTTGTAGGCTCCTCCCCTGAGAATATGCCCGCCCGCTTCCTTTACGGCATGGGCGGTTTCCAGAAGTTGCCCCTCACTTTCCACTGCACAGGGACCGCCGATAACTACGAGTCCCGATCCGTTGCCGATACCGATAGTTCGACCACAAGAAGTAATGTTGACAATTGTTGGTAGTGGATGGAACTCTTTGCTCACCAGCTTGTAAGGCTTGGTAACGGGTATGGCCTCTTTAACCCCGGGCAGAGATAAAAAAGGCGACGGGTCAATGGCATGATCGTTTCCGACTATTCCTATTGCCGTTCTATCAAGCCCGGGTATCGGACGGGCCTGATAGCCCAGCCGCCGGATTACCTCAATAACCCGTTCTATATCCCCAGAATCTGCCGTTTTTCTCATTACTATGAGCATCTCCTGCCTCCTTTATAAAAAAAGGCCGTGGTTAAAACCCACGGCCTTTGCAAAAAACAAAAGCCGTGGGAACCAGGGGCTCCCACGGCTTTTCCGACTATGTCAGGGGCACATTACGGACGACGCCCGTGGGAGACCCCTCCCGGGTTCCACCACCAGCGCCACCAGAAAAAGTGCCCACTTTTCACCATCAGCTTAAAACCTCCCGCACAAATATTCCGATAACGTTTTTTCTCAAAGTACTTAAAAATCTCCTGCTGTCAAGTGCCAATAAACTGCACTCTCGAAAAAATCAATAAGAGAATTTCCACGAGACAATCCAGAGACCCACCCGCAAAACCCTTCAACAGTTTTTCCGCCTTCTTGACACCGGATCTACCTGCAGGTATTAGTCAATGCGTGCTCTTCACAAGTGACCGGAGAATAAACGGAAAAATATTCACAAGCTACAGGGCGGAATATGCCCGAATCATCCATCGATATATCCGTCGTAATACCCGTATACAACGAAAAGGATAACCTGATCCCGCTTACCGAAGCCCTTGCCGGTACTCTCAAACAGTTGAACAAATCCTACGAGATTGTCTTTGTAGATGACGGTAGCAATGACGGAAGTACCGACCTGCTGGAAACCATTGCCCAGAGGTATCCTTTTGTCAGGGTTGTAGTTCTGAGACGAAACTACGGCCAGAGCGCCGCCTTCGCCGCAGGAATCAACCACGCTCGGGGTAACATCATCGTCACGATGGACGGAGACCTGCAGAATGATCCTCAGGATATCCCCAGGCTTATATCAAAGCTCGAGGAAGGATTTGACGTGGTACACGGCTGGAGAAAATCCAGAAAAGATCCTCTGATTACGCGCAGGCTGGTCTCTATGGTGGCTAATTTTCTCATAAGATCCGTTACAGGAGTAAACGTTCACGATTGCGGATGTTCCCTCAGGGCCTATCGTCGCAACGCAATAGACGAAATAAACCTGTACGGCGACCTTCATAGATTTATTCCGGTACTTTTAAGTATGGAAGGGGCAAAGAGTGCGGAAATCGTCGTAAACCACAACCCACGCAAAAAAGGGCAAAGTAAATACGGGCTCTCGAGGGCCTATCGGGTATTCGCCGATCTGATACTTATGGCCTTTTTCCAGAGATTTATGACAAGGCCGCTTCACGCTTTCTGTCTCATCGGTGGGGCATTGATATTGACGGGATTCGGAATATGCTGTTACCTATCCTTTCAGAAAATTGCCCTGGGATATGATATAGGTCACCGACCGTTGCTCTTGCTCGGTGTATTGCTAATACTTTTTGGAATAAACCTTTTCACAACCGGCCTTCTGGCTGAGTGGATAATGCGCGTCTATTATGAGGCACAGCATAAAAAACCCTATCGAATACGCAAGATCCTCAATTAACTTCCTGTTCAGACTCTTGAGAAATAAAAAACTGACCGTTGCACTCAAGGTGTTTATTACCGCCCTGTTTCTGTCGTTTTTGCTCTTGAGAATTGACGGCTCACGTCTCGTGAAAATCGTTCAAAAAATAGGTTTTTTGCCCTGGGCATTAGCATTCTGCACCTATCTAACAGGTCAAACTGTCAGCACCAAGCGCTGGCAGATACTCTGTCAAGCACTGAATTATTCTATCCCTTTCCGAACGCTCTGGAAATATTACCTGACGGGGTGCTTTTTTAACCTTTTCCTACCAACTTCTGTCGGCGGCGATACCGTCAAGACAATTATGCTGGGGACGATAACGGAGAACTTCACCGAATCCTTTTACACGGTTCTCTGGGATAGACTCTTCGGGATAGTCGCAATGGGACTGATTCTCTTATCCGGCGTCGCCGTACACCATCAGGCCCTGCCGTCGTTTGTAGACGCTATTCTGGTGGCAAGTTCTCTATTTTTTTTAATAGCTTACACGCTTTTTCCAATAATCTGGCACATGATAACTGCCTTTCCGGTTGCAGGCCGGATAAACAGTTCTTTTATCAAGTTCTGGCAGCCTGGCTGCCTCATACGGGCCCTGACGGCTTCTCTTGGGTTTCATACCCTGTGGATTAGCGTTCATTTTATTTTTGCGAGAGCGGCCGCTTTAAATATACCGTTTACCTATTTAATGGTTGCCGTGCCCTTTGCCTCCGTTATCAGTACAATTCCTGTTACGATTCACGGAATTGGACTTAGAGAAGGTGCACTCCTATACATTCTGGAATTTGCAGGAATAGATGCAGAGGAGTCAATCGTTCTGGGCATTTTAACCTATTCTGTAATGCTCGCCACAGGAGCATTTGGTGGGCTGGTCTACAGTCTTTTGCCGGTCGAAACCAGGATAATGTCAGGGAGTAAAATAACATCAGGAAGGTAGCCGTGAGCGGCCAAACACTAAAGAAGTCTAAATCCGTTCCGGCTTTCCTGTGCCTGCTTTTTGCAGGACTTGTTCTCTTTAATCTTCGCGTACTGGATTCATGGTTCATCGTGGATGATACTGCCTGTCTATCTTGCGCCCGGTTTGAAGTCAAAGACCTTCTTTTCGACAGAGAAACCTACAGATACTTCAACAGAATGTTTTTTACTCCTGTACTTCCCATCTCCTTTAAGATCGTATGGCCCTTCTCTCATCTCAACCCTGCAGGATATCATATTCATAATCTGGCAAGTTTGACTCTGGGTTGCACTCTGTTTTATTGCCTTATCAGACTGTACGCCTCGGCCCTGGCTTCGGCCCTTGCTACCTGCCTCTTAGCTTTTTCAATGCCCGCATCTTTTGACGTGGCATGGTGCACTAGGATTCATTACTTGTGGGGCTTTACCGCATCACTGTCGAGCATCTATCTTTTCAAACTCTGGGAACAAAAAAGGCACTCCTTTTTGCTACTGATGTCCCTGGTCACCGCAATGGTTTCTTTTTTATCAAAAGAGGCATATCTAATTCTTCCAGTGACGATAACTGTTATATCGGAAGGTTCCGTAAAAAATCGAATTGCCAGGTCTGCACCCTATTTTGTTATGCTTGCTTTGTACATTGCCTGGCGTTACTATATGATATCCGGTCTCGGCGGATATCCGGGATCAACATCGCATCCGCTTGGTTCTCTCATAAGGCTGGGAAGTGGCCTGCCTCTGCTCGCAGAATTGCTTTACGGAAAGGCGGGTGCAGTCATTATCGCTCTTTTAGTTATCCTTGCTATAACCAATCTCAGAAAATTTTTCGTCATTATTACGCTCTTAGCCATTACGATTTCTCCGTTTGTCTTCTATCCCGGTGTTTCTTTTGCCCCGGCTAACAAGCTTTTGTCAACGACGGCCGTGGTATGCGCCCTCTTTGCGTTTGCCACAGATAGATTAAGGGAAAAATTGCGTTTTTCCCACATTATTTCTCTTTCGCTATTCTCTTTGCTTCTTGCCGGATCAATTCATTCATCAATCCGGGCACAAGACACCGTTCTGACCCTGTCTAAATATTACTGGAAGGTATCTCAAGAACTGGTCGACAACAGAAACCGTTCGGTGCTGATAGTGACTCCTCATGCCTACTACTTCAGTGCCCTGCACGATGTTCTGACAGAGCTTCTTGGAAGGGATGTGCCAATCCTTCGTTCAGCCTCTTCGAAGCTCGCATTGCCATACCTCGATGTGAAGGACTTCGACTCAGTTGTCATTGCCGAAAATCTAAGCCTTGGCCTGGACTGGTCTCCTGAAAACAGTCCGGATGTGAAGGTCTTTCGAGGAAAAAGGGCACAGGACTCACTCAAATCACTGGTAACAGAGGTAATGAGTAAGACTATTCTCGATGCTCCACGGGTAAGCTTTCAGGAAAAGAAAGATGGTTTGCGGATTCTTATTACAGACGCAAGAAACGGTACCTACATAAGATGCCTTTACAGAGAGGAATACATCGGCTGTTATCCGATACCTCGTGACTATAATTTACCTCCGGATGTCCGGGGTTTCGAAAGAATTGACATCTTTCTTATAGATTCAATGGGCAACGTGAGTAAGCCAACCACCTTCAAGAACGGGCCACACTCATCAGTCACGTAGCGTTGCAACAAGCCTTGCAGGATTCAAAAGGAGTTCCAGGGCAGTCGATATGCTGGATGTCACAACGTCGGCAGATACAATAGCCTCAAAGGCAGCGCCCTCTTCCTGAACGACGGCTATGCCGAGAGCTGCAGATTTAAGCATCAATCGATCGTTTCGACCGTTTCCTATACATACGCATCGATCTTTACCGAGACTTTCAACGTATTCTGCTTTTTGCTTCGATGCGTTAGCACCGGCTAAAATAAAAAAGTTGATGCCCATTCCCTCAAGCATAGCTCTGGCAGATCCAAAAGTATCGGCCGTTAAAACGTGGATCGTCATGATTTTTGAAAGCCTCTCAAGCAACTGTGGCACCTCCGGCTTGAGGCTACCGCCGAAGGCCAGGGTCCCGTTGTAGTCAAGCACAAGATGTTCAAGATTCAGAGTCTTCCAGCCGGGTATCTCTAACACGAGGCTCATGCAACCCTGCTATTCCTGACAAGGGTTTCACAATCACTGCGCCACAAACATCCCGTTTCACCGCACACAAAAACCCGATCGGTGCCGAAACACTCGGGATTCCTTTCGGCTCTCTGTATAGCCCTTATTATCTCCACTTTCCCCATCCGATAGGTGTTTATAGACATTCTTTTGGCAATCTTCCTCACATCATTTATGTGCATGGCGCCACCTCTTCATTACTACGAACAAAGGTAATCAAGTTTGTGACAATTATAGTTCCACAAAACGTATCAAGTCAATTTACAATGAGAGTCGCCTATCAAGAGGTCGCCTTTCGGGGACGTACACATGGGGGATCTTCCCCTCATTCCACTCCTTCGATACATATAATCCGCAGTAGCAGCTACCGTACTCCTTCACATCGGGTTCGCGATAAACGCAGGGACATATTATATCTGCATCCCGTTCCCTATCTCCCGAAGCAAGCCTACAGGGACAGGCCATGTATCCATAGCGTTCCTTATTGATCAAAAGCGCTTCGAGAAGCCTGAAAACCATATCTTTGTCCTTATTGAAATAGAACCCTTTCGGTTCCTGAAGGGCTTTAAGGCGTGAATAGAGTTCTTCTACCGTCATTTTTTATGAACCTCCCTTTAATTCCTCCAAAACCGAAAAAAGCAGAAGTGGAATCATTATTTCGTGATGCCCCACCAGATAATATCCTTTACCGGTTTGTCCCGGAGGACGTTCTACAACGTTTTTAAGAGGGCGATATTGCATGTTGAAGTCCATAACCACGGTGGTGATCTTTGAAAGAGAGTACCCCAGGTTTCGGCATAGGGCCACCGCTTTAAGGAAGACTTCCGGCATAATCACGGCGGATCCCGCATTGATGTAAACTCCCTCATCGAGGCTGCTTACGAGCCGGCAAAAGAGCCTAAAATCAGTATAAGAAAGCCTTCCCACGGCCGACGGATCCATCTGAGGGTGCATGTGAATTATGTCGGTGCCTATAGCAACATGTATTGTAACGGGATTTCCAAGCCTGTACGCATTGCCGCATATACTGTAATCACGGTAGGGCAATCGATCCTCCCATATTTTACGACCCACAACCCATCCCAACCCTCTGTCGTCAAAACCCTTCACCCCTTCTCTGATGGCTTCGTGAATAAAGGTAGCCGTTTCATCGGCCATTCCAAATGTCCCGTTCTGGAGGTGGTTTTCTACATCTTCAGACGTCCGGCCTGAAAGAGCAATCTCCACATCATGTATCATCATTGCTCCGTTGGTTCCCACTGCCGTTATGATTTTTTCTTCCAGAGCCTGTACGATCAGCGGATTCAAGCCGACCTTTACGGGATGAGCACCCATACCAAAAAGAACGATCCGGCGATGCCGTAGAGCCTTTACAACAGCCTCTATAACCTCTTTGATCGTCTTTCCCGCAAGCAGGTCGGGCAACGCCTCGACGAAGTCCTTCAGACGACCACCCGGGTGCCACGGCCTGGAAAAATCGGTTAAACTAACCTTGCTCAGTCTGTCCTTCAGGGACACCGTTTTAACATTGTTGAAGTCCAGGGGAGTCCAGGTCACCTGATGTTTCCTCCATGTAAAGGATTTCAACCATCCCGCAGATAAGATGGGCCAGAAATATGTGGCATTCCTGAATTCTCGGCGTGTTCGCAATGGGAACATGTACTATAAGGTCGCAATAGACATCCATGTCCGTTTTGTCAGGTCCTGAAAGTCCCAGGGTATAAAGACCGTGTTCCCGAGCCCATCGCAGGGCTCTGACGACATTTTCAGACCTGCCGCTTGTGCTCAGCCCCAGCGCCACATCTCCTGCTTCGGCCAGAGCCCCTAGTTGCCTGACAAAGACATCGGAGAAGGAGCGATCATTGGAGACAGATGTGAGAATTGAAGTGTCCGTTGTAAGAGCTATGGCCGGAAACGGCGGTCGTTCAAGACGGAATTTATTGACAAACTCGGCGGCAATGTGTTGAGCATCTGCTGCACTTCCACCATTACCAAAGCAGAATAGCTTATGCCTTCCCCTAAAGGCTTTCAAAATAACCCTTGCCATGTCCACGAGGGTTTTTTCACTTTCAGTGCGGAGTTTTTCCAGAGCTCTTCTGAGATCTTCAAAGGCGCCTTCGATATACTTATCGGGCCGCATCACAGCACCACTTGCCGTTATGTCCACACTTCTGTTGTTACTGCAGGATTATCTTTCATGTCCTGCCGCAACATTTTCAAGAATTTTGTGAAAAACGGGCCCGGTTGACCGTTCCCTATTCGTCTGCCGTTAAAAAATACAACCGGCAGCACGTCAAAGGTGGTCCCGAACATCATCACTTCCTGGGCTCTCAGTACGTCTTCAACACGCACATCGGCTTCCCCGACATATCCAAGCACCTTGGATTTTACCAGCTCCTGGGCGAGTTCCATCATCCTTGTTACGGTAGTACCCCTGAGAACCTTGTCAAAACGGGGCACCAGAAAAGCATAATCCGCCGTTATTACACCGATATTCTCCGTAGGCCCCTCTCCGATATTTCCATGCTCGTCCACAGCCACGGTGTAATTAACCCCTGCCTCTTCAGCTTCTGCACTCATCAGCACATTGGGAAGATAATTGCAGCTCTTAATCCCTGCGAAATAAGAAGGCTTCATGGGAATGCTGCTCGTTTTCACGGACACACCCGCAGAGTACCAGTCCTCAGGGTATTCAGGTAACCTGGTAATAACGACGTAAAGTTGAGCCCCAATGGACTCGGAAGGTTTCGTTGTAAAACCTCCAGGGCCCCTGGAAACAAAAACCCGGATAAGGCAATTTTTTTCCTTTCCGGCAATTATTGTACGCTTCACAACATCGATCAACTCACTCCGAGAACAGGGGATATCCAGCTTTACCGCTTTCGCCGATCTCTCAAGCCTGTCAAGATGCCGGTCAAGTAAATATATCTTCCCATCGACGCATTTAAAGGCCTCAAAGATGCCGTCCCCTCTGTGAACCATATGGTCATCGATCGGTATAAGCATAAATGCGGGATCCGTGACAATTCCGCCATACCAACTCGAGAACATGGCAAGGTAATTCTTCTGGTAGGGAAAGATCCGTTCACCTATGCGTTTAAATACCTCTTCTTTCGTAAGCACATCGAGTTGATTCATAAACCTTCTCCCTGCTAAATTATCCACCACATACTGGATACTGTGAAAAATCACACAAAACGATAGAACTTAAAAGCACTATGGGCAAGACATTTTGTATAGGGCAGATCCATGATAGACACATTTATATTCGATTTTGACGGAACTCTTGCGGAACTGACAATAAATTTCGCAGTTCTAAAAGCCCGAATTGAGGCTCTTGCCGAGAGGTACGCAGGGCCACTGGAGTCCTCTCAACTTCCCCTGCTGGAAAGGATTGAAGAGCTCGCCAGGGCCATCCACATACGAAGTCCCCATCACTCGAGGGATTTTAGAAACAGAGCCCTGGATCTGGTCAGGGCAACGGAGATCCGTCATGCCTCGGAAGGCAAGCTTTTCGCTTTTACCCGTCCGCTGCTGGCATCCCTGATAAATTCAGGGCATCGCATCGCTGTTGTAACGAGAAACTGCGAGGCAGCGGTCAGGATCGTGTTCCCCGATATAGAAAAATTCTGTCATGCCTTCCTGGCGAGAGAACACGTGAAATACGTCAAGCCGGATCCCCATCACATAGAAAGGGCGTTAGAAATACTGGGAAAAGCTGACAAAACCCGGGTCATGATCATAGGCGATCATCCGCTGGACATCAAAGCAGGCATTGCGGTAGGAGTATGGACGGCAGGCGTGGCATCAGGACGCATCAGTATAACCCGGCTAATTGAAGCGGGAGCTCATTATGTTGCCGAAAACTGTCTGGCTTTATTCAGGCAACTTTCAGAAAAAGACCTGGTGAGGGGTTTGAACCTATGCATGGCGGCAAATACCATACGGGCATCATAGGCTTTTCCGGCTGGTGTGATGCCGGGGCGGTCGTACAGAACACGGTAAACCACATAATCAGCTCCTGTGAAGCCGAAGAACTTGAAAAATGGGAGCTGGATTCCTTCCTTCATTCTGATCGAGAGCGACCTCAAATAAAAATAGAGCATGGAATCGTTCGGGGACTTTCCTGGCCCGCAATGACTTTTTACCGCCTGAGAGCCAGAACTATGGACAAACTCCTTATCGCCTTCGGGCCCGAACCATCCACCAACTGGCGCATTTTTTCCCGGGAATTGATAAACCGCCTTGACAACTACGGCATACGCCGAATCGTGTTACTCGGTAGCCTCTACGATCAGATCTTCCACGACGAAGTATTCGTCTCGGCCGTCGTGATGACGCCTGCCGCACTCAACGTAGCAAAGTCGGCGGGTTGCAGGCTCATTCAGTATGAAGGTCCTGCAGCCGTTCACGGAGCCGTTATGATGGAAGCCCAGAATAACAGAAACATGGAAACAATTGCAATTTGGTCCCATGTACCCTTCTACTTAAAAGGTCCCCATGAAAAAGCCATGGTAGTGATGCTGGACGTTTTGTCCCGTATGACGGCGGTGAACTTTCCCCATGGCAACCTTGACCGTCAGTGGGCAATAAGACTGAAGCAACTTGAAAAGCTGTTACAGGAAGACGAAGAACTACGAAACCTTATTGAGACACTGAAACACCAGAGTCATCAGCCCTTTAGGGCACTACCCGGAGCACCTCCATCCCTGAACGCCCCGGAATCTCCACCCAAAATTATACACATAGACGACTTCATCAAGAAAAAGCGGGAAAACGATCTATCTTCACAGGACGATTAGAAGCACTTTGCTCCAGGGGTGACCTCATCCCCCGGACAGTGTCAGCTCGATACCGACACGAAACAATCCGTATATTCCAACCCGACAACCATAACCTGCCGTAATTACAGCTACTTTACATCAGATCAGTAGAGGCACGCCTTTTGCCCTGCCGTTATGTGGGCACGGAGACGGACAAACTTTTTCAGGAGGTGTCGGTATGGAGAAAATCAAAAAGAAGCTGATGGGGTTAATTGGCTTTCTGTTTATTTTTGCCCCGTCGATGGTTTGGGCCGGCGGTGGTAAGGCCAGTATGCTCGTGGTTGTGGCCGACACAAGGCGAATTTCCAACCCCATACTGCACTACTTCGCCAACATGTACAACACAAACATCACGCTATTTGCCTTCTGGGCCGTTGTGCTTACGGCTGCCTACGGATGTCTGCTGGGGCTTTTGATGGACTTCATAATGGCGAGAACCGGACTTGATCTGAAAACGAGAAAAATCATTGAACATTAAAAAACTTAAAGGAGGTTGCCATGGATTGGCTTTATCTTTACATGCCTATAGCTGGTTTCAAGATATTCTGGCCGGGGCTTGTGCTCATAGGCTTCAGTGTCGGCGTGATCGGTGGTTTCTTCGGTATGGGCGGCGCATGGATGGTTACGCCGGGGCTCAATATTCTGGGATTTCCCATGGCCTTTGCCATCGGAACCGATATAGCCCACATAGCCGGGAAGTCGATGGTTTCGACCTTCAGACACAGCAAATTCGGAAATGTCGATTACAAGCTGGGCATCGTCATGCTGGTGGGAACCATGGTCGGGATAGAGTGCGGAGCCCGGCTCGTCATGTGGCTCGAAAGAATCGGCAGGGTCGGCTCGGTCGTTCGGTGGGTTTATGTGGTCTTCCTGTTTCTCATAGCGCTTATGGTCTTCGTTGACTACGCCAAGGCGGTAAAAAAGAAAAGAATGGGCATCGTTGAAGGTGAAAAGGGCACCGAAGGAATTACCTGGTATAAAACCCTGCACAGGATCAAAATACCTCCCATGATGCATTTCAAAACAGCGGGTTTCACCTGTTCCGCCTGGCTTCCCATTATGGTTAGCTACGCTACCGGGGTTCTTGCAGGATTTCTGGGAATCGGCGGTGGGCTTCTGAGAATGCCGGCTCTGGTTTACTTCGTCGGATGCCCTACCCATATAGCCGTCGGAACAGACCTTTTCGAGGTCATGATTTCGGGACTTTACGGAGCATTCACCTATTCGCTCAAGGGCCGTATTGAGCTGGTCGCCGTATTCATAATGCTTACCGGAGCGGCAATTGGGGCACAGATCGGAACGGTTGCAACCAAATACTCCAAGGGCTACGGAATCAGAGTTGCCTTCGGCTGTGCCGTGGTGTGTTGCATGATCTCCATCATTCTCAAGCAGTTCAAATATAATCTTCCTGCGGCCATTCTTATACTCGGTGCAATCACGGTTATTTCTCTCTACATCATGATAATAATGTTCAAAGGAGCCGCCGCAGAACTGCGTGAGAAAAAAGCTCGCCTGGCTTCTGTTCATTCCTAAAACGCAAGGAGGGCGGTCATGAGGAAGACAGCCTATTTTGTAACTGCAGTGCTTTTCCTCAGTATCTCGACCATCTTCGCCCCGCAGATTCTCGCAATCGACGCGGAGGTGGCACAGGGAAAGTGCATCTCCTTTGACAGGGAAAAGGGTGAAGTAACCATAGAGGAATACGATACGAACTTTTCTCAAGAACACCCTTACGGCATGCCCACAGGCAGACATCTCCACCTCAGGCTCACGAAGAACACCCTGATCGGTATTCCTCCAGAACCGGGAGATATCCTCCGTATTGCCTACATCGAGCAGGATGGTAGCAATGTCGCACTCCGGATCATGAACGTCTCCAAGCAGGACCTCCGTAAGAAGTAGCAGCATCAAACACACTTCAGGGGTTTCTCCGGCTCTACTCCCCCCGGCCGGAGAAACCCCTCAGAATCGGGAGGAAGAAATGAACCTCAACAGGCGGCAATGGGCAGTTCTCATTACGATGGATACCCTCTTGTTACTTGAACTCATTCTGGCAATGTACCTGGGTTCCATATACGGGGATCTCAGTTCTACATTTCTCAGTATTTTCGTTCCTGCAGCCGCTCTGACGGTCCTGACATGCCGTAAGATTATAAAAAGTCTTGCAGGCACCGGGACCTCAACTCCGGACAAGAGGTAACACACCGATGAAGTACCTATCGAAAACCGTGGGGCTCCTCGGGCTGATAACAGGCGTTGTGTTTGTAGTCTCCATCATGGACGGCTGTGTTGCTGGCTTCCGGAAACCAAAAAGGGAATACTCCGCTGTGCCGGGTCAGGTGGTTAAGATCGTTGAGAAAGCTCCGGGACCGATCGAGCAGGCCGCTTCGATTTCCTTCTCATCCTCCTGTTCCTCAATAAGGCCTTCGGTTACAGAGATTCGTGGCAGGTTGTGGCACGGGAGGATAGAAATACCGGAAAATACGGTTCCGGCAGACTGCACGATATCCGTAACCTACCCGGGCTATGAGAGAAAAGAACAGGTCTATCGTCTAAAGATATTCCCGACGAGAAAGGCGCTTCTGGCGGATTCTTATTCACTCTTCGAAAAGTGGGCCGGGTGGAATCCCTGGATCATAGCGGCAATTTCCTCCACCATTCTGATGATTCTCATGATGGTATCCTATTGCATATCGCTACTGCGTGAAAAAAAACAGAAAAACTTCGGGGAAATAAGGGACTTCAGGTCCGAAGGCGGGAAGGCTTACGTGTATTTTCTTATTTCCCGGGAAGACGACATCGAGCCGGGACAGCCCCTGGCATTAATCGACGTAAACGGAAACATCGCGGGCCTGGCAAGGGTTTTGAAGATAAACGGATCGAGAGCGGCGGCAGAGGTGATGCATTTTCAAGGGGATCTGAAACCTTCCGGGGTCTCATGGAACTTCGACGATATAAGGCGCGCCGCAGGAATCGGAGGATCTTAAGATGTCCGAGAAGGCCAGGATACTCATTGTGGACGATGAAGATCGCTTCAGAAAGACCCTCAAGAAAAACCTGCAACTGGAAGGATTTTTCGTGGACGATGCTTCATCGGGATCTCAGGCTCTTGAGAAACTCTCGGGTTCGTCCTATGATGTTGTACTTCTGGACATTCGCATGCCGGGTATGAACGGAATTACCGCACTGGAAAAAATCAAACAGATGTCTCCACAGGTCGAAGTAATAGTTCTCACAGGACACGCTTCTGTGGACGTTGCCGTCAAAATCATGCAACTGGGAGGCTACGAGTATTGCCTGAAACCCTGTGATGTAAAAGATTTAATCAGCAAAATAGAGCATTCCATGGAAAAGAAAGTCCGGTCCAATAAATAAAGGGCACGGGGCGGGAACGCCCCTGCCCATCGCTTTTTAAGCCGAAAGCCCTATGGCCTTATAGTAGGCCGCTTCAGATACGGTCCCCCAGGCGCCTACTCTTGCCTTGAAAGCCTTGAAAGCCTCGTGAACCTTTCTCGCCATGGGATCCTTGTTTGCCTCTTCCTCAATGGTTTCTTCAGCAAGCTTTCTCAGATTCTCGAGAACCTGATCGGGAAACCTAACGAGCTGAACCTTGTGCTCATTGACAAGTGTCTGGAGGGCCGCTCCGTTCTGAGCTTCAAATTCACAGAGGCTCCAGAGGTTGGTCTCTGCCGCGGCTACATCTATGATTCTTTGCAGATCAACGGGCAGTGATTCGTAAGCCTTCTTGTTGAAGATTACCTCAAGGGTCGTACCGGGTTCATGCCATCCGGGATAGTAGTAGTACTTTGCAGCCTGGTAAAATCCCATTCGGAGATCGTGTAGAGGGCCTACCCATTCGGTCGCATCGATAACGCCTCGTTCAAGAGACGTGTAAATCTCACCGCCCGCAAGCAAAACCACCGTAGCACCCGCCTTTGATATAACCTTGCCTCCCAGGCCGGGAATCCGCATCTTAAGACCCTTAAAATCGTCTATTGTTTCGATCTTTTTGTTAAACCATCCTCCCATCTGAACGCCCGTATTACCCTGAGGCCTGGGAATAACGTTGAAGGGCGCATAGACTTCTTCCCATAGCTGAAGTCCGCCACCCGAATAGAACCATGCGTTCATCCCCTGGGCATTCAGTCCGAACGGAACGGCCGAGAACCACTGTGCCGCCGGGGTTTTTCCTGCCCAGTAGTAAGATGCGCCACTCCCGCACTCAACAGTTCCCTGGGACACTGCATCAAAGGTGCCCAGCGGTGGGACCAGCTCGCCACCCGCATAAACATCGATCTTCAAACGCCCTTCACTCATTTCTTCAACGCGCTTTGCAAACCGCTCTGCTCCGGTCTGAAGCACCGGCAGATCAGGTGGCCAGGTGGTCACCATTCTCCAGTGATAGGTTTTCCCTTTGGGCCAAACATAGGGTGCCTGAAGAGTCGTGGCAGCCGTTGCCGCAATTGCACCGGTACCAAGCTTCTTGATAAAAGACCTCCGATCCATACCTACCCTCCGAATTTTAGCAAGTTATAACCACAAACAGGCCAAAAGGCTAAGCTTTAAGACATAAAGAGCTTGTCCCAGCTTTCCCCTATATCAGGCAATCCACGAAAGTACGGGCTTACTTCTATAGCCGATTTAATTCCGGTTATGCCTTCTCTCCCTGAACGGACCGGCCTTAATCGGTAAAGGTCGGGGACGGACTTATAGTGAGACAAACCCACGAGTTACCCGCCAGGAACTGAGACATAGTAAAAACTTCAGACTGACGTCTTAACGAAATGAAAATTTTACGCACCCGCTTTCACAGCAAGGCCGGTTTTTTCCGATTGAAAAGGCTTTTCTAAACGGCGTTTATGCTAATTAAATTTAATTACAAAATCAAGAATTAATCGAGCCTGTGTTAGCAACACATTAATTGTCCGGCTTTTGTAGCACACAGATTGTCCGATTTTGGGTTGTAGCGATGGCAGAGGTGGAGGTGTTTTTTATATGCCATAAGGCGGACAGTATGGACAGTGCGGGCAGTAAATTTCCCATCATTTCTAGAAACGAAGAAGTTAATGAATTCATCACCTGGGAGGTTTAACTCGATTGTTCAAGGAATCAGCATTAAGAAAATTCCTGAACCAAGGCCTGCGTGTATGGCTGGACGGGCAAAAACTGAAATACTCGGCTCCGAAGTCTACCGCCGACGAAGCGGTAAACTTTTTGCGTAGACACAAAGCACGCATCATTGCCTTGATTCAAAATTACCACGAGAAGAAGAGGAACCCCAAATAGGCGTCCATCGTGAATGAACATTTTATCCCGGCAACCTGCCGAAGGTGCCGGCACGTCAGGCTATTAAAGCGATGGGATTACGTCGCCGCATATTGCGTAACGCACAGAATCAAGTTCACGATCCTCACAAACCCCGTATCGCTGGCCAACTGCCCCTTCCGAGAGGTGGTTCAAATGAGAAACAGGAGGGGGAGACAGAGAAAGGCCCCGAAAGGGGGAGGATATTACCCACTTGCCCGGGGCGAAACTCGCCGAATATGAGCCGCCTAGCGCTTCGGTTTCCACAGACAAAGGGACGGAAAGCAGAAAAAACGAGCTGTTCAGGGTGAAAATCCACGCCATCAGATCCTGGTAAGGTGTTAGGGGGGAAATTTTAACATGGCCCGTCTGCGAGGTGGAGGACGCGAAACGGCTATTAACAGGCTGGGCGGCCTGGCCGAAGCAATCAGATGATCCGTTTCTACGTAGGCGAGGTTGCCTGGCAGGTGAGCTGTCCTGCCCTGGGCGGAGCTCCTGTGAGGCTGTTCCACGAAAACGACCGTGTGCTCGGCCGTGAGGAAAAGGCTCAGGGGTATGTCGTTCACGAGCAGGGGACATCCTGGATGCCCTTCCTGACCGGTTGCAGAACAGGGGAAAGCCGAACCCGACCCCCTTATAATTCACAAAAGTTGCACGACTTTTTTACCCCTTAAGCGCTCGAAAGCTGGGCCGAACCGGGCCGTAAAACTTCCCCCTCCAGGAGAAGGACCCGGAGACGGGGTTGTATTCCCGTAGGGGAGCTCTCCGGCGAGAAGGAGCTTCCGGCCGGGGCCTTCGTTTCCTTCCCCTTGATGAAATCGGCCCGAAAAAGGCAAACAAACATTCAGGCCCCGCCGAATGAACTGGTCCTTCCCTGTGATCATACCTTTGCGGCACGGGGCGGCTTTTACAGAAGGCTCACTTCAGCGGGAACCTTCCCATGGGGACGCACTATAGGCGTACCGCAAATTCTGCCGTTTTCGGAAATTTGTGTGAGCTACTAAAATCACTGGAGCCGGCGACCGGATTTGAACCGGTGGCCTGCTGATTACGAATCAGCTGCTCTACCGCTGAGCTACGCCGGCACAACAGTAGTGCCGTTTATAGCACGTATGAATTTTGCCCGTCAAGTCACTTGATATACCGGGTAGATAGATGCTCCTGACAACCGGGCAGGCCTGTTTTCACAAATAGTTGCGTTGACGAAAATAAAACTTTGCTTTACCTAAGAACCGGATGCTAAATCCCGGTGTGCAAAAACGGTGAGAGTTTATGCTCATGAAAGATGACAATCCTAAGTGCGGTTTGTTTTACGAGTCTCGGGGAGGTTCAACGTCGGGTCGTGAAGAAGTTATACCCCTTTCCGAGACAAAACCGGGGGATCAGGTAAGGCTAGTTCGCCTTGATGGTGGAAGGCTTATGTGTGCCAGGCTTGCTCATATGGGGCTTTACCCGGGTGTTCAGGTTACAGTTGTTTCCGGAGGCCGTGGGGCCCCCGTAATCGTCAGGAAAGGCCACAGTACAATATCCATTGGAAGAGGTATGAGCAGAAAAATTCTGGTACAAAAGCTAAATCCTTCGTAAGATCTAATCTGAGGGGCTCAATTAGCGCAGGTAAAAGGACACAAAATGGAAACAGATAGCCAGAGAAAAGCGGTGATTACGGCATGCCGTGTAGATTGTCCCGATGCATGCTCCATAATCGCAACGAAAAACCCTGATGGGCGGTGGATACTCCGGGGCAATCCCGAACACCCCGTAACTCAGGGATTCCTCTGCAGAAAGGTGGCTTATTTCATCAAACGACACAACAGCCCTTCACGGCTGGTCCATCCCATGCTGAGGAAGGGTAACAGGTGGGTTGTTATAAGCCCTGACGAGGCCGTTGATATTTGCGCTGAAAAAATACAGAAATTACTAGCGTCCCCGGAGCGCATTCTTCATGTCCAGGGACACGGCGTCAGGGGTATATACCAGGATTCGGTCAGGTATTTCTTTGCTTCCATTGGATCATCCACAACGGACGGTTCGCTATGCGACGGCGCCGGGATCGAAGCTTCCATAACGGACTTCGGAACACTGGATCACAATGACATACTGGATCTTTTAAATGCAGAAATAATTGTCAACTGGGGAAAAGACTTAAAGAGAAGCTCCGTTCATCTTGCGGCCCTCACAAGAAAATTCAGAAAAAAAGGCGGCAGAGTCTTAACCATATCCCCCGGGGGCTGTGACCTCGAGGGGCTGTGCGATCATCATGTTCTCATTTCTCCCGGGACTGACAGATTCCTGGCCGCGGCGTTAATTAAAGAACTGATCCTCCCGACCGAGCCCGCTCGTGACTGCCCGGCTTTAAACAATTGTGACGGTGTCGAAAAATTTGAAGAGGCGTTGAAGTCCTTTGCCCTTCAGGACCTTCTGAGAATCTGTGGCGTGGATCGTCAGGATTTCGAAAGACTCAAAGCAATCTACGGAGGCAATTCCCGCGTATCGACGATCATTGGGTGGGGACTTCAGCGACACAGGCACGGTGGAGAAACGGTAAGGTGGATCAATGCACTGTGCTATCTGACCGGTCACGTAGGAAAACCCGGAGAAGGTGTTTATTACAACATATCGTCCAGGCGCTACTTCAACTACGACGGGGTAACCGTTCCCGAGGGAAGTGTCAACCCCTACCGCAGGTCATTTCCTCTCCCCAGGCTTGCGAAGTCACTACTACAGGCCGATCCCCCGATTGAATTTGCATGGATCCACGGAACGAACATAGTCAATCAGGCTCCTTCATCTTACGAGGTGGCTAAAGCCCTCAAAAAGATCCCCTTCGTCGTTGTAGTGGATGCCTTTTTCACGGATACCGTAAGGTTTGCCGACCTTTTTTTCCCCTCAACCTTGATGTGGGAAGATGAAGACATTGTAGCCTCTTGTATGCACAACTATGTGCAGTATGCTCGCGCCTTTCTGGAACCGCCCGGAGATGCTAGATCCGATCGGGAATGGATTGATGCTGTCTCGTCACGTATAAATCCACCCATCAAGCTGCCGTCGAGAAAAGAGTGCTACTCAAAGGCGCTGAAGTCACCGGCCTTTTCCGAAACCGCGCTGGATGAGCTCAGAACCAGAGGCTTTGTGAAGGCGAAGCATCCCGGGATTGTCTTTCTTGAGGGTAAAACGGCACGCCCTGACGGCAGGTTTCTTCTGGTAGATCGGCTTTCCCCAGAACCGGATTACCATCCTGACTTTCCCCTGAGGCTACTCTCACTGATTCGCGGGGAATTTCTTCACTCACAGATTCTTCCGGAAGATCACAGCGAAAGACCGCCTTATGTATGGGTTTCCGAGTCGTCGCCTTTTACCCGTGATATAAGAGACGGCGCTCTGGCCCGGATCATTACGCCCGTCGGCTCAATGAGGGTGAAGGTTAAGAAACTTCCTGAGGGAGTGATACATCCGAGGGTTGTTATATACCGGAGAGATGATTGGTGGAGATTCGGTGGGGGTATCAACCGCATTGTTGCGGATGAGATAACGGACATGGGAGTAACGGCAGCCTATTATCAACAGTGTGCAAGAATAGAGACGGAGGATGACCGATGAGCAAACCCGTTAATGACTACTGGAAGATCAAGCTGGAGAAGGTAAAGGAAAACCTTGAGAAAAATCAGTTTGAAGCCCACGTAGCAGACACCGCTACGGAAGCCTGCCATCTGGTTTTGAACTCCATCATTCCCGCCCTGAATCCCGGCAGTATCTCCTTCGGCGGGTCCATGACCGTTGTGGCAACCGGAGTTTACGAGGAGCTGAAAAAACGCAGTGATATCGAGATAATCGACACATATGATATGTCTCTTCCCATTGAAGAGCGGGTGGAAATACGGAGAAGGGCTCTTCTTTGCGATCTATTCATCACCGGTACCAATGCCGTGGTGGAAAGCGGGACGCTCGTTAACCTTGACGGAATGGGCAACCGCGTGGCCGCCATTACCTTCGGCCCCAAAAATGTTATAATCCTGGTGGGTCGTAATAAGATCTGTACGGATCTGGAAGAGGCCATGATAAGGGTCAAGGAATATGCGGCTCCGGTAAACGCCATGCGCCTAAGCCGCAGAACTCCCTGCACCAAAACGGCTCAGTGTGAAGACTGTGCCAGCCCCGAAAGGATCTGTAACTACTGGAGCATAGTAGAAAAGTCTGCTCCAAAAGGCAGAATTAAGGTGATACTCATAAATGAAGACCTTGGCTTTTAAACCCCGAGCCGGCCCCTTTCCGGGGCCGAACATTGCCGGAAGGCGTGTGCCATGCAGGAGACCTTCAGAAAAATAAGAAGCGCTGCATACCGGGGATATGCCGACGGGTCGGTGGATTTTTTCGGCAATCAAGTAGAGTTCATTACCGGATATTCCAGAGAGGATTTTCTATCAAGAACCGTTAAATGGATGGATATAATCCATAAAGAGGATCTATCTTCGGTAAAAGCAATTTTTAAAGAAGCGCTCCGTACGGATAAGACTTACATGAGAGAGTACAGAATCCTGACCAGGAATGGTTCACTGAGATGGATACAGGAATGGGGGCAGATAGTATGTGATGCGGAAGGAAACATAGACTATGTTATAGGCGTGATACTGGACGTGACAGAACAAAAGCAGGAAGAAGAGAGGAAGCGCCGCATTGCCCTCAGATCCGGAAGATACCTGACCTTTCGTGTCGGTCATAACGAATTCGGGGTTTCCATTGAAAACATCAGGGAGATCGTCGGATTATCCCCAATAACCCACATCCCGTCATGCCCCGAGTGCGTGCCCGGCGTAATAAACCTAAGAGGCAAAATCATACCCGTGCTGGACCTGCGCAAATACTACGGCATCATGGAAAGTAAGGCAGGCGAAAACGAATCTCTGATTGTAGCCGAGTATTCAGAAAGGGATACGACGATCTGGGCAGGGTGCACCGTTGATGAGGTATGCGAGGTCCTGTTCATAAAAGGTGAATTTATTGAGGAAATGGTGGATCTTTTTTCTCATTCGCTACCCACGGGAGTCTGGGGTGTGGCTAAGTTGGAAAAAAGGATGATTCTTTTGATCGACGTAAAGAGTATATTTGAGGACGTGTTCAAAAATCCGGAACTGCGAAGGCTGATAAAAACCCAGTTTCACGGCATGTAGCCCTGTCTGTCAAGGAGTCGATACTGTACTGCTTCAAGAATGTGGTGTTCTTCGATGATCTCTTTTTCTTCGAGATCGGCGATTGTCCTCGCCACCTTGAGAATCCGATGATAAGCCCTCGCACTCAAACGCATTGATCTCATGGCATCCTTCAGAAGGGTTTCGGCGCTTCTTCTGACCTTGCAGTAGCGCTCGATTTCATGGGGAAGTAGTGCTGCATTGGAAAACCGACCTGAATGACGAAGGCGTTCCCACTGACGTGTCCTTGCTCTGATAACACGATCACGTATCGCCTCCGAAGATTCTGCACCTTCGGCGCCCAAACCGTAAAGCTCATTAATGGATAAGGCAGGAACCGATATGTGAATGTCGATCCTGTCGAGAATGGGACCCGAAAGTTTCCCGACATAGCGCGCAATCTGGGTGCTGGTGCACCTGCATTCCCGCTGTCCTGATCCAAGATAACCGCAGGGACACGGGTTCATTGCCGCAACCAGCATAAATCTGGCCGGATAAGTGACCGTAATGGCCGCTCTTGAGATGGTAACATAACCGTCTTCCATGGGCTGTCTTAACAACTCGAGAACATTGCGCCTGAATTCGGGAAACTCGTCCATAAAAAGAACACCGTTATGGGCAAGACTGACCTCACCGGGTCTGGGAATGTGCCCTCCCCCCACGAGGCCCGCATCGGAAATGGAATGATGAGGAGCCCTGAAGGGCCTTTTCTTTACAAGAGGCTCCTCACCGGCAAGCATTCCGGCAACACTGTAGATGCGGGTCGTCTCCATTGCCTCGTCAAGAGACATAGGCGGCAAAATGGTCGGAAGCCTCTGGGCCAGCATGGTTTTACCTGAACCGGGCGGTCCCACCATCATTACATTATGCCCCCCGGCGGCAGCTACTTCCAGGGCTCTCTTTGCATGCTCCTGGCCTTTCACATCGGAAAAATCGATTTCCCAGGAATCTGCCTCTTCTAAAGGAGAACTCTCATTCTTTGCGCTTCTGGCGCTGACCGCCCCTTTAAGAATCTGCATCATCTCGTTCAGGTTTGACACCGGATATACATCAATACCGTCAATGAGAGACGCTTCTCGCGCATTATCTGCAGGCACAAAGAGAGCCTTTATTCCCGATTCCCTGGCCGCAAAGGACATTGACAGGGCACCGGGAACGGGTCTGATTTCACCGTCAAGAGAAAGCTCTCCAGCACAACAGAGCGGATCAAAGGGAGAGGATTCCACCAGGCCTGAGGCTCGTAAAATACCAACGGCGATAGGGAGGTCAAAGCCGGGCCCTTCCTTCCTGAGTTGAGCAGGTGCAAGGTTTACGGTAATGCGCTGATAGGGAAAGTCAAAACCGCTGTTCTTTATGGCCGCCCTTACCCGCTCCTTGCTTTCTCGAACAACGCTGTCGGGCAGGCCCACTATGTTAAAATAAGGCATTCCTGCCGAAATATCGACTTCGACTTCAACGGGATGAGCCTCTATGCCCACTATGGCAAAGGTCAAAACTCTTGCAATCATGGCCCCAATCGGTCAATCTTCTTGTTGTGTTGACACAGAAATTTTCTAGAATATTGACGGCAATTCGTAAAGTGAAAGAGCCTGGTGACGTGAGTGATGAGCGAAGGCAGGGTATTTTTGAGGTAGAGCAGAGTTAAGGTGAGTACGAAATCCTACTATGAAATTCTGGGTGTCTCGGTGGACGCCAGCCTGGAAGAGATAAAGCGTGCCTTCAGGTCCTTAGCCCTGCGCTGGCATCCGGACCAGAACAGCCGGCCCGACGCAAAAGAACACTTTCAGCAGATACGGGAAGCCTACGAAACCCTGATAGATCCGGAAAAACGCTCTCGCTACAATAGAACCCACGGAATTTGCCCCGCAAAAGACAGGCAAAAGAAACGGGTTTTCAGAAAAAATCCTGCCAGTGAGTTGCAGTGCAGTAAAATTGCCAGCGACATCATTGCCGATTATTTCGGGTTATATCGGGAATGCAGGGTCACAACAAAATGTCGGGATTTAAGATACGACTTCCATTTTACCCCCGCTCATCTGGAAAACGCCAGAAACGAGACAATCTCCTACGTGAGATGGGTTTATTGCAATGAGTGTGTGGGAAAAGGGCTTCCTTTCAGGTCCTGTGTAATGTGTCGTGGTAGGGGGTTTGTTGAAGAACGGGTTACCCTGACGGTTTCAATTCCTGCCGGTTGCCGATCGGGACATCAGATCCGTGTTCGGGGCATGGGCGACCACACGATCCCCGAAATCCCGGCAGGGGACTTGCTAGTTTACATCCACGTAGTAAACACAGAAAAAAATCACGAGAAATAAACCTGCGAAAGAGGGACGGCGAGGAGGAAACATCGTGGGACGGCTTTTCGGAACAGACGGAATAAGGGGCGTAGCCAATGAGTACCCGATGACGGCAGAAATAGCTCTCAAGGTCGGGGCTGCTGTGGCATCCTATTTTCGTAACTCCCACGGGCGCCCCAGGATACTCATAGGAAAGGACACACGCCTTTCCGGTTACATGCTGGAATACGCCATGGTCGCAGGGATATGCTCCATGGGGGCAGATGTTCTGCTTGCAGGCCCTCTTCCAACTCCCGGAATTGCCTTCATCACCAGGGACATGCGGGCTGATGCCGGAGTGGTTATATCCGCATCTCACAATCCCTACGAGTACAACGGTATAAAGATCTTTGCCGGGGACGGATTTAAGTTACCTGATCACATAGAGGAAGAACTCGAACGCCGGGTGACGAACTTTGAAACACTTTCTCTACCGCCCTACGAGATGATAGGTCGAGCACGCCGAATAGAGGACGTCCAGGGGCGGTACATTGTGCACCTCAAAAATACATTTCCTCCAGATGCCGATCTGGAGGGCATAACTTTAGTAGTTGACTGTGCCCACGGTGCCACCTACAAAGTGGCGCCTCTAATCTTCGAAGAACTGGGGGCTCGGGTCATAACAATCGGCACATCTCCCGACGGAAGAAACATCAACCGGGATTGCGGCGCCTTGCATCCCCAGGCTATGGCCGAAGCCGTGAAGCTCCACGATGCTCATGCCGGAATAGCCTTTGATGGGGATGGAGATCGCGTAATCTTTTCGGACGAAAAAGGTAACATTCTCGACGGTGACGTCCTGATGGCCATCTGTGCCAGAGACATGCTCAACCGCGATGCTCTGGCCCAGAGAACCGTGGTGGCAACGGTTATGAGCAATCTCGGATTGGAGATTGCCCTACGAAGAATGAATGCCAGGCTGATAAGGACTGCAGTTGGCGACCGCTATGTCGTCGAAGAAATGCGGCGGGGCGGATATGTGCTGGGCGGTGAACAATCGGGCCACATAGTATTTCTGAACCACAGTACCACCGGTGATGGAATTCTGTCTGCCCTTCAGGTACTTGCCGTTATGACAAGAGAAGGCAGACCTCTTTCGGAGCTCGCGTCCGTGATGGAGAGGATACCTCAAAAACTCACTAACGTCCCCGTCAACGGCACGATTAGAAGCCTTTCGCTAATTCCCGACTACGAAGTAACCTTAAAGAAAGTCGAAGCCTTCCTTGGAGATGACGGGCGCGTATTGGTCAGGCCGTCGGGAACGGAGCCGGTCATTCGGATCATGGTGGAAGCAACGAGAGAGGAGTTAATCGATAAGGCGACGGAAATGATAATCGATTTCCTGAAAAGGCATCTGGACATAAAATAATGGAGAAGACGATCATGCTGCTGGCAATCGACATCGGAAACACTCATACCGTACTGGGTCTTTTTAAGGATAAAGAGTTAATTTACGAATGGCGGCTCCGCACGAACATCGACATTACGGAAGACGAATGGGCTATCTACATTCATGACCTGTTTAAGATGGAAAAGATTAACTTCGGCAGGATAAAGCACGTGATAATTTCCTGCGTGGTACCGCCAGTTCTTCATGCCGTCGAGCAGTTTTGTGATAAATACCTCAGGGTGAAACCCCTAGTTGTCGGACCGGGCATCAAAACGGGAATGCCCATTCTCTACGAAAACCCCCGGGAAGTGGGAGCAGATAGAATAGTGAATGCCGTAGCGGCCTACGAAATTTACAGAGATGCAACAGTTGTAATAGATTTCGGAACGGCCACAACCTTTGATTACATATCGGAAAAAGGGGAGTATCTCGGAGGTGCCATCTGCCCGGGGATTCTGATCTCCTGTGAGGCGCTTTTTCAAAAGGCATCAAAACTCCCAAGACCACAGATTTTCGTCAGGCCAAAGTCGGTCCTGGGGAAGAACACAATGGATTCCATGAATGCGGGAATAATATTTGGCTATGCCGGCCTGGTGGAAGGTATAGTGAGAAGGTTTGAAGAAGAAATGAACAGAAGAGTAAGAACCATTGCAACGGGTGGTCTGGCCTCCGTCATTGCTCCTGTTTGCAAGGTCATAGAAAAGGTGGAGCCCAATTTGACACTTATGGGCCTGAGGATTCTTTTCGAGAGAAACTCTTGAACGGAAAAGCCTTTATGCCGAAACCGGTACCTCTGAAACCCGGGGATTCGATTGGCCTGATCGCTCCGTCTGGTGCATTCGATGCCGGAGACCTTGAAAAGGCCCTGAAGGTTTTACGGGAATACGGCTACACCCCGGTTTACAGTAATCACATTTTTTCCCGATACCGTGAAATGGCCGGACCTGACTGGATCAGGGCGAAAAACCTCATCGATTTCTGGAAAAATGAGAACATAGCATGCCTGTGGTGTATCCGTGGGGGATACGGAAGCATCCGCATCCTATCACGGTTGCCGCGTCATCTGGTCGAAAAAAACGATAAGGTTTTTGTGGGATACAGCGACATTACCTTTCTCCACAACTTTTTCATTGCCAACGGAAAATCGGTGGTCTTCCACGGTCCCAACCTGATCGATTTTTCTAATGCAGGTGAAGCTCGCAGAAGACGACTCATCTCCTTCCTGGAAGCCAGAATTCCCTTCAGATGGGACATAAAGGAAACCAATGTAATTCGTCGAGGTGTTGCTTCCGGGCGTTTGATAGGCGGGAACCTCACATGTCTGACTCACCTTCTGGGCACCGATTATCTACCCGGAAACTTCTGGCGAAAGGCCATCTTGTTCATAGAAGATCGAGGAGAAGCGGGATACAGGATTGATCGTATGTTAAATCACTTTAAAGAAGTCGGGATTTTTGAACATCTACAGGGTCTTGTACTGGGAAGTTTTACCGCCTGCGAACCCTACGATCGACTCAAGGAAAGGATACTTGACATCGTGAAACCCTACCAATTTCCGGTCATATGCGATCTTCCTTTCGGTCATTCCGCAGATCAGGATATCCTGCCCATGGGCCTGGAATACATCATCGATACCGGATCGGGATACTTTGCGCCAACCGAAAAGGTTTTCAGTACTCAATGAGCCTCTCAGAAACTATGGTTCAGGGCTTAAAGAAAAGGCTCTATACGGCAGCATCGGTGATCGTTGGTATAGATGGCAAGGTACTGGAAGAGCACCATGTGGGTTTTGACAGAGAAGGCGGTGCAGAGATTTCCGGCTCCACACTCTTCGATCTCGCCTCCCTCACCAAACCAATAGTGGTGGTATCACTTTTCATGAGAGAAATCCAGAAGGGCAACATCAAGCTTGAGGACAGGCTTGAAAAATTCCTTCCCTCAAAATGGATAGGCCGGGCATTCCGTGGGGTAACCATCGACCAGGTTCTTTCTCATAGAGCAGGTTTCCCTGCCCATGCAAAGCTTTTTGAACATCTCATAGGAACAGAGCCCGGCCGCAGGAAAGAAGAGTTCGTAAAGTACATTTTATCGTGCACCAGAGAAGCAAATCCCGTTTACAGCGACCTGGGTTACATCATCCTGGGATATGTACTCGAAACCGTTAATGAACGACCTCTTAATGAGATTTTCAGCTCCTCTGAAGGGATTTTCTATAATCAGCATTTATCATTCCTTCCCGTGAAAATGCCCGAAAGCCCCTGCTCGCCTCCCGTCCATTTCGCTCCCCCTCCACCCGCGGTCTCAACAGGATGGTGTCACTGGAGAAGGAGGCTTCTTTCGGCGGAAGTTCATGACTGTAATTGCTACTGGCTGGGAGGAGTATCGGGTCATGCAGGGCTTTTCGGTACATCAGGGGCTGTGTTTTCCTGGGCGTCCCGGCTGTGGAAAAGCTTCAGTAACAGAGATGGCCAGGAGTCGAACTTCTGGTGTTCCAGGGAGGTGATGTCGGAATTTTTGAGAAAACCCGATGATACTTCAAGCTGGGCACGCGGCTTTGACACTCCAACTCCGGGCAATTCAACGGTGGCACCCTACTTTTCTATGAGAAGTGTCGGTCATTACGGCTTTACGGGCACTTCCTTCTGGATCGACCTTGAGGACGGATTCACCATCGTGCTCCTTACAAACCGGGTCTATTACGAAACAGACCGGGAAATTTTTCGCCGGTTCAGGCGGACGGTTCACCGTAAAGCCCGTCTTTTAAATCGCCAGGTTTAAATCCGGTACAGGATCCTTTATATTTAAACCTGCTTCAAGTATCATAAGGGATCATTTGCACAAAAATGGGGCGGAAAATTGCACCTTTTAAGGAGAGTTGATCATGAGGCTCGTGCTTATTTCGACCTATCCTCCGATAGAGTGTGGAATAGCTACCTATACCCAGTATCTAACCGATGCTCTCAGAGCAGCAGGTGTTGACGTTTATATCGTCTGTCACGCCGGAGGATCGGGCAAAAACGTCTATCCCGCCTTCGACTACGAAGATCGAGACCTGCCTCACAGGGCTTTTTCAACGGCCATGAGATTTACGCCCGATGTGGTTCACATTCAGCACGAATTCGGACTTTTCGGCCCTTATTTTGGAATATCGGTAGTTTCGCTTATTCTTTTATTGCGTATTTTTGACGTCCCCGTTGTTACGACCTTACATACAGTGTACAGCGACATTCCCCCAACACACAGGATACTGTACGAGAGTATAATAGCTCAGAGCAGTAAGGTAATAGTCCACGAAGAGTTTCAGAAAAACTCTCTCCTTAATGCAATACCTTACATAGACGGCAATAAAATAGCTATAATTCCTCATGGCGCCCGCATAGTACATCCCGTTGAGGATGCCAAAGAAAAACTGGGGTTACCCGCAGATAAGAAGATTGTTCTGGTTATCGGCTACTTTAGACCTTCCAAGAACTTCGAGCTGGCCGTGGACATACTTCCCGAGGTTCTAAAAAAATATCCCGATGCTCTCCTTGTCATTGCAGGAAAAATTCGCGGATATGAGCACAAAGAGTACAGGAATATGCTTTTTAACAGGATCGCCGCATCTCCCGTTAAAGAACACATATACCTGATAAGGGGGCAGTTGTCCCAGCAAGCCTTTGATACCATTCTTTCCGCTGCCGACGTTGTGGTCCTGCCCTATCGCATAACATCCCAAAGCGGGATACTGGCTCACTGTCTTGCCTTCGGTAAACCCGTCGTAACCAGCAGTACGGAAGCAATGAAACAGACCATTGCCAGATCGGGCTCCGGTCTTACCTGCGAAACCCGCAAGGACTACGTCGAAGCTATCGTAAAAGTCCTTTCTGATGATGAATTTTCAAAGAAGCTTTCGGAAAATGCCCGTCAGTACGTGAAGAATCACATAAGCTGGCCTATTGTAGCAAGACGCCATATCGACATTTACAGTGATCTGGCAAAAGAGGTTATCTCAGGGGTGCATGTTGTGACGGTAGATTAGTATCAGGGAGGGTTTTCCATGGCCCATATTTACGACGTTTTCCAGAGGCATCCGAAAAATCCAATTCTCACCAGAGAGGATGTTCCGTATCTCTGCAATACCGTTTTCAACGCCGCCGTTTGTAAATTTAACGACGAGTATTTGATGCTTATAAGAGTGGAGGAAACCAGCGGAATAAGCCATCTTACTCTGGCGAGGTCCAAGGACGGCGTACATTTCACCGTCGATAAGGAACCCTGGATCCGTCCTTCTGAAGACCCCGAATATGAGCCTTATGAACGGTATGGTGTTGAGGACCCGAGGATTACTCAGATTGACGACGAGTTTCTCATAACATATGTGGCCTATGGCCCCTATGGCCCCAGGACCGGTATAGGCGTAACCAGAGATTTCAGGACCTTTGAAAGAATATGTTTGATGACTGAATCGGACAACAAGGACTGCGTAATTTTCCCCGAAAAAATAGGCGGAATGTACGTAAGACTTGACAGGCCCGGAGGTATGGGGGGACGCCGAGCCTGCATATGGATAAGCTATTCGCCGGACCTGATTTTCTGGGGACGGTCAAAAATGCTTCTTGCCCCTGAACCGGGCTGGGGAGCTTCAAAGCTGGGCGTATCAACTCCTCCCCTCAAGACCGAAAAAGGCTGGCTCGTTCTGTATCACGGGGTTCGTGAAACGGCCTCAGGAAGGATTTACCGCGTGGGTGCTATGCTTCTGGATCTGGAGAAGCCCGACAGAATTAGAGCGTACACTCCAAGGTTCATACTTGCTCCCAGAGAATATTACGAAAGGGTCGGTGACGTACCGAACGTCGTCTTTCCCTGCGGATTTACCGCCGAAAACGGGATCATGAGGGTCTATTACGGTGCAGCAGACACCTGTATATGTCTTGCCGAAGCCCCAATCGATGAGATCATACGGGCGTGTACGGCAAGGCCCGAAAATCCCTGAAGATGGAGGGGGAGACCGGAATAATGGGTTCCACCGAAAAGATGACCCCAATGATGAAGCAGTACATAGAAATCAAGTCACAATATCCCGATGCCCTTTTGCTCTACCGTATGGGTGACTTTTACGAACTGTTCATGGAGGACGCAGTAACGGCCTCCAGGATTCTGAACATAGCTCTTACGACTCGTGACAAAAACAGCGAAAACCCCGTACCCATGTGCGGAGTACCGCATCATGCCGCCGACACTTACATATCAAAACTCGTTGCAGCAGGTTATAAAGTGGCCATATGCGAACAGGTAGAAGATCCGCAAAAATCACGGGGGTTAGTGGAAAGGACTGTGACCAGAGTTATTACCCCCGGATTGATTCTCGAAGAACATAACCTCGATGCCAAACTTCCCAATTATCTGGCGGCTATTGCCGGCACCGATGGAACCTGGGGCCTGGCGTGGACGGATATATCCACAGGCGAATTCAGAATTTCAGAAGTAAACAAAATCGACGAACTCAAAGAAGAAATATCAAGGATCAGTCCCAGAGAAGCCTTGATACCTCAGAGCCTGGAAACAGCAGGCTATGAACTGGTGGGTCAGGATTCTCGGGTGGCCTTAGAGTTTCTCACCGACGATTATTTCGATATTTCCGAGGGAGAAAAAGAACTGCAGAAATTATTCTCCGTTCACTCCTTAGAAGGCTTCGGAATACATAAATATTCCTGGGCCATAGGGTGCGCCGGCGCAATCGTAAGATACATAAGAGACAACCACCTGCCCTTAAACCACCTGCGCCCGCCTCTTCCCTACCATCGCAGCGACTACATGATTCTGGATGAAACGACCATTCGCAATCTGGAACTTTTTTATTCTCAGAGTTTTCAGGGCAAAAAAGGATCTCTTTTCCATGTCCTAGACAGCACAAGCACTCCCATGGGTGGCCGTACCCTTCAGCAGTGGATCAGATACCCGCTGACCCTAAAAAATCAGATCAACAGGCGCCTAAAGGCTGTTGAAGAGCTCTTCTCGGATCAGGAAATCAACGATAAGCTAACAAGCGCACTCAAAAACATCTCAGATCTGGAAAGAATTCTAAGCAGACTGACGGCCGGAACGGCCACCCCCAGGGATTTAGCCTCCTTAAGGAAATCTCTCCGCTGTCTTCCTGCAGTTGAGGATTGCCTCAGCAAGTGTCGTAGCGCTCTTCTTACCGACATCAATTCTCAATGGGATTCTCTTCAGGACGTGGCGGATAGTATCGACGATATTTTGTTGGAAGATCCTGCCGTTAACTGGAGTACCGGATATGTTATTAAGGATGGAGTAGATGAGGAACTGGACCGATGCCGACGTCTGAGCCGTGACACCAGAAGCTGGCTTGTAGAATACGAACAAAAACAGCGCGATATAACGGGTATTGCTTCCCTCAAGGTCAAATACAACAGGGTATTCGGCTACTTTATCGAGGTTCCCAGATCACAGGTTCAAAAGGTTCCTGACTACTACCATAGAAAGCAGACCCTGGTAAACGCAGAGCGCTACTTTACCGATGAGCTCAAGGCCTTTGAGGTTGAGGCCCTCCATGCGGAAGAGCGCAGAGTTCAGCTTGAGCGAATGTGGTTTGAGCGGTTATGCGAAAGCATACTGCAACACAAGGAGCGAATTCAGAAAACGGCTGAATTAATCGGCATAATTGATTGCATAGCCTCCTTTGCCGAGGTTTCCCGGGTTAATAACTACGTGAAGCCCAACATCAACGAAGACGGCCTTATAGACATTAAAGAAGGACGCCATCCGATACTGGAAAAAATGCTTCCTCCGGGTACCTTTATCCCCAACGATGTTTATCTTGACATGGATTCACATCAAATTCTTGTAATTACGGGACCTAACATGGCAGGAAAATCTACCATCCTGAGGCAGATCGCTCTGATAGTTCTGATGGCTCACCTGGGATGCTTTGTTCCTGCCCGATCGGCCCGCATATGCACAGTTGACAGAATCTTTACCAGAATTGGAGCCGCCGACGATCTCGCCCGAGGTAGATCAACCTTTATGGTTGAGATGCAAGAAACCGCCCATATTCTACACAACGCCACACCCAAGAGTCTTGTAATACTTGACGAAATAGGCAGGGGAACCAGCACCTACGACGGAGTGAGCATAGCCTGGGCCGTAGTTGAACATCTCCACAACCTGTACGGTAAAGGCGTTAAGACATTATGTGCTACTCATTATCACGAGCTAACCGAGCTTGCCGACATACTTGAGAGGGTCAGGAATTTCAACGTCGCGGTAAGAGAACGGGACCAGAAAATCGTCTTTCTTCATAAGCTGGTAGAAGGCGGCGCAAACAAAAGCTACGGTATTCATGTGGCCAGGCTGGCCGGCCTTCCGGAGGCGGTTGTGCAGAGGGCGGGTGAAAAATTGCAGGAACTGGAAAATGCATCATCGGGTTACGAAATTCCAAAACGAGTTAAAGTAGCAAGAAGAAAACGTGAAAAGCACGTGGGGCTCCAGCTCCCACTTTTTACATCATCAAACGAATGGCTAAAGCGGGAAATCCTTTCGCTCGACCTGGATCGCACGACACCCCTTATGGCTCTGCAGATTCTGTACGCTCTACAGCGAAAATTGAAAATACAAGAGTCAGCGGAATCATGATACGAATATACCATCACCGTATTTTCTGGATCGTAGCGCTTATTGCAACTTTTTCGTACAACTGCACCGCAACAACCGTCGCTTACGGTCAGGAAGAACCGGGCTATTACGAGAAAGGCAGGGACTGTTATCGCAGGGTTCTTTCGCTGGGCAAAAAAGCCACCCCGGACATGTTTAAATCCTGCGTAGAACATTTTGACAGAGCGCTCCAGAGCACTAAAGCACCACCTGACAAGTGCCATTATTATCTGGGCCAAATTTACCATCGTTGCTTCGACATGTCGGGCAAACAAAGTGATTTCCTGAAGGCGCTATTTCATTACAGGACAATAACACAGCATCTATCGAGAAGTAACCTCGCCGACGATGCACAATTCCTCATAGGAATTCTCTATTCCTCTGTTGACATAGAGCAAGCATACAAGGAGTTGAAAAAAGTTGAGGAACTATTTCCCAACGGCGATATGCGAAACAAAGCCGCACAGAAAGCAAAGGAGCTGGAGAAACAGATTGCATTTCTTCATCCGGAAGTTAAAAAAGAGTCAACCACCACCGATACCGGGCTCATATACCTGGAAGAAGTATATCACTGGTCGGGCACGGACTATACCAGAGTAGTATTGCACACATCTTCTCCGGTCCGTTATGAAGTCGATACGCTACCCGCAGACCCGAAGGCTCAAAAGCCTCCCCGCCTGTTTCTTGACCTTTTTTCATGCCATGTCGGTGAAAATCTTGAAAATCGGATTACGGTAACTGACGGTTTCCTGAGGCAAATAAGAGTCGGTCAGTTTAATTCTTCAACCGCCCGGGTTGTTCTGGATCTGGAATCTATAAGAGACTACCGCGTGTTTACACTGGAAAATCCCTTCAGGATAGTGGTCGACATATTGGGAAAAGAACCGAAAAAGGTGGTTTCGCCGCCTCCAGTTTTGGACTCTCTGCCGGAACAACTGCATCTGGACATACGCACAATAGTCATCGATCCCGGCCATGGCGGCAAGGACAAAGGAGCAATAGGACCGACAGGCCTTTACGAAAAGGATGTAACACTCGCAATAGCAAAAGAATTAAAAAGAATCCTTGAGCAACGGGGTGGATATGAAGTTTACCTCACCAGAACAACCGACAAATTCCTATCCCTCGAACAGCGAACGGCAATTGCGAATGCGAAAAAAGCAGACCTTTTTATTTCCATTCATACGAACGCACACGAAGACCCCAGGCTGGGTGGCGTAGAAACCTACTTTTTGAATTTCTCCGCCGATAAAGAAGCAGCACGAGTTGCTGCACTGGAAAACGCCATTGCGGAGCACAAACTCAGCGATCTGGAAGCTATATTAAGAGACCTTCTATTTATAACAAAACTTCAAGAATCGTCCCAGCTTGCACAATCCGTGCATCAGCATCTGGTTAAAGAACTTCGGAAACGGAAAACGCACCTTCGCGATCTCGGCGTAAAACAGGCGCCCTTTTATGTGCTGATGGGGGCAAACATGCCGGCTATACTTGTTGAAGTTGCCTTTATAAGTAACCCAAAAGAAGAAAAACTTCTGAAAAACAAAATTTATGTCAAATATATTGCTGAAGGCCTGGCATCGGGTATAACCGATTACGCCCAGACAGTAGCAGGAATAGCTCGAGTGAGAGAGGGAAGATGAACAGGAAAGAGGAAATCCTTCCGGGAACGGTCGTAGAATTCTTCCAGGATCAGGAAGTTTATTGTGCCGTGGTTACGGGAACGAAAAATCAGCGTTTACTGGTCCTCTCGGAAGCGAACCGTGAGCTGAATATCTCCAGAAGTCGCATTTTGGGAGTCCTGGGCCCCAGAATAGACATAAACAAAAGTCGCGATGAGATTATTGATGCCCTGAAACGTATTAGCTCTGCAAGAAGCGAAAAATCGAAAAAACTGGACATAGAAGAACTTTGGGCACTTGTTGAAGAAGAAGGAGAATCCGGATTTACAATCCAGGAACTGGCCGGTTTCATGTATGAGGACCCCGATCCGGAACAGATGGCAGCACTTCAGAGAGCCCTAATTAACGACAAGCTCCTGTTTCAATACAAAGCCGGCATATTCTACCCGAGGTCAAGAGAAAACGTAGAACAGAAAAAAATTCAGATCGAGCGTGAAGAAGAGCGCAAACGCGAAGTTGCCGAAGGTGCAAAATGGCTTAAAACCCTTACAAAAGGTCACATAAAGGAACAAGAACCTCCCTGTGAAATTGTCAATAAGATAGTTGAAAGAATAAAAGATTTCGCAATCAGGTCCGGAGATTCGCCACACTTTGGCTTTGTAAAAGAGCTTTTTAAAGAAGCCGAACTAAATGTCGATCCTCAGGTTGCATTCCGAATACTGGTAAAAGCAGGAATCTGGAAGGAAGACGAAAATCTTCTCCTTTACCAGTTTGATATACCAAGAGACTTCAACAGAGAAACTCTGGAATTCGCCGAAAAAATAGATGAGTCTTCCCATGAAGACGCCCTAGATGCACTGCGGCGGGACTTGACGACGGAGCCCACTTTTTCAATAGACGGACCGGAAACACGGGATATAGACGATGCCCTTTCCGTATCATTCCTTTCAGAGGGGATTTACCTTATTGGAGTCCACATTACAGACGTATCATCCTACGTACAACCCGATGATCCGCTGGATAGAAGTGCACGATCCAGAATGTCGACGGCCTATCTGCCGGACGAAAGAATCCCAATGCTTCCCATAAGGCTGTCCGAAGATCTTTGTAGCCTCGTACAGGGAAAGAAGCGCCGCGCCATCAGTTTCCTGTTTCGGGTAGATGCAGAGGGCAACATCCTTTCGGAAGAAATAATACCCAGCTTCGTTTGCGTAAAAAAAAGACTTACTTACGACGAGGCAAACAGAATGATAGAAACGGACCCGGAACTACGGGTGCTACACAATGTGGCGAGAAGGCTTCAGGAAAGGAGAGTTGAAAAAGGCGCTCTGATTATTCATGTACCGGAGGTCCAGGCCTTAGTTGACGAAGACGGCACAATCCATCTGAAGCGCTACACTCAAGACGAACCTTCTCAGATTCTCGTATCGGAATGGATGATAGCCGCAAATTCTCTGGCTGCAAGGTTTTTTCAGGAACATTCAATTCCTGCAATTTATCGTTGTCAGAGTGAACCGAGAGAGGAAGAGGAAATTCCCGGTGCAAGCGATCATCCGCTGTTTTATATGCTTCACAAAAGGCGTCTTTTAGCGCGGGCAGAGTTTTCCATGACCCCTGAGAGACACTGCAGCCTGGGGCTGGATTGCTACGTAAGCATTACATCTCCTATTCGCAGATATGTCGATCTGGTCATGCAACGTCAATTAAGGCACTATCTGCTCAAGGGTGAACCATATTACGATCAGGAAAAACTTGACACGATCATAACCGAGATGAATGCAACCTTGCCGAAGATTGCATACGTATCACGCAGGTGGAACAGATACTGGATACTGAAGTACCTGAAGCAGCATGCAATAAAGGAAGTGGAGGCGCTTGTACTGGATCAGAACGAACGGTCTTTTCATCTCGTTTTACCTGAGTACATGCTGGAGACAAATGTAGTAAAAACGGGAGCTGAAAAGATTGCAACGGGACAGGTTATAAGGGCGGAAATTGAAAAGGTAAATCCTCGGGACGATACACTGAAAGTCAGAATCCTGTAATAAAAATAAAAAAGGATCGGCGGCGACCTACTTTCCCACGGGGTTTCCCCCGCAGTATCATCGGCGCTGAGGGGCTTAACTTCCGTGTTCGGGATGGGA